>DALYNO010000236.1:0-6668 GCA_031975295.1 Anaerocolumna sp.
TCATCACCTGTGGCGTTCTCTAATAGTAATTTCTTACTTGCTACAGGAACATCAACCCAATAAACGGTAATTAAGGATCTATTAAAATCTAAGTTCTCACTATATCGATATTTCAGCGTAACCTTACCACCCTCTGCCAAAATAAAATCACTGGAAAGAGGTAATGTTATGACTTTATTCTGATGAAATGGACCCTTGTAAGTTAGACCATTACCGATAAGATCTTTTAAGGTATAAGTTCCGGCAACTAATTCATTCTGACTTCTAAAAGACTGTATTTGTTCACCACTTCCTTTGTTTACATAGGTTGAGCTTGTCTTTTCTTGATATACCCTGTCTTCATCCATTAACATAAATACAGCTTCCATTAAAGACTCATCATCATTTGAAACAATCAGAAGCAATGGATCACCATTACTGTCATTCACAAACTTTACCATAGCTCTATCATTTAAGTCATTTTCATTGTCAACATAAGATAATAAATCTTTCGTTAGATTTTTTGTTTTAGAGATCACTATCTTGTTTGCTGCATCTGTTAGCTTTAAATCACTTAATGTACCAAGTTTCAATTGGGATTTCTCTTCTGTATCATTACTAAGGTCTGCCGTTAAGTACATTCCTGCTGCCAATTCACTATTATCCATTGCATCAGAAACAAATACCTCAGTGTCTGAGCCCTCTGGATCCATAGTTGAGACAAATGGATATGGATATGAATTGATATAATTATTATGGTCAATTACATCATAACCGACACTTACATAAGAATTTTTATTGATGTTAATCCAATTAGCACCTGAATATTCATCCAGGCAGCCTTCATCATCATACAAACGGACATAACCAGAAACATCGAATACATTATAGCCAACTCTTAGAACATGAGTTGGTATTTTTACATAAATGGTCTGAGATTTACCATCTTGATAATCTATTTTACTTGATGATATGGGATTACCATTTACAGAAAAGGTAAGAGAAGCTGGCACACCATCAATTAATTGACTTAAATCATACTGAATCTCAGCATATATATATTTGTAATCCCAATATTTTGGTATATTAAAATATAAACTCTCTGTAGAGTAAATTCCTTTTAAAGTAATTGTAGATGCCCAGTGAAATTCTTTATTATATGGGGTTTCCACTAATTCAGGCTTCTTCCTAACAGGTTCACTTGCATCCTCAGGATTTATTATTACTGAAGGTGATGACTCTTCCCTTTTTGTCTCTTTATTTACTGCAGCCTTTTCAGCTGTCTTTTCTATAGTTTTTTCTGCTGTCTTTTCTATAGTTTTTTCTGCTGTCTTTTCTGTAGACTTTTCTACAGCCTTTTCTGCAGTAATATTATTTGATGCAGTCACAGTCATGCCATTTATATGAATTATGACAAGTATTAATAAAGTCATAACAGTTGTGATTATTGATTTCTTCATGAACTTCTCCTTTTTCTAGTGTCTGTATTATACTTATCACTTATGTTATTTTTCCCTGCGACTTCAACATATCGTTCTGTCTTATCCCATATCACTTCTTTTTTATTCATATTTGCAGATATGGATTTCACAATTGCATTTATAACAACTAACACCCACATTTTTGAATACGTAAACAGCATCAAAAGTACCAGTAACCCTGACTGAAGGCTAAACTCATTTTTTTCAACTGCTAGTGTTATCAAAACATTTAATACAAATACTGCAATAGCCATTTCCCATAGTAGTGTAGAAAATCCTCCTAATGTTACATGCGTATATCCTAAAATTCCACTAATAAAAATAATATCAGAACAGATTAAGGATGATAGCATTAAAACATATACCATAGCATAATAAATCACATCTAAACGCATTGAACCAGCAGTTTTATCAAAGGCATATTTAAAATTCTTTAATAATACATATATATTACCCATCGCCCATCTAGTCCTTTGTTTAAACCAGATACGCATCAAATGTGGTTCTTGTTCCCAAGTAACGGCAAGAGGCATAAATTTAATACGATACCCCATTCTGTATATGCGGAAACTTATTTCTGTATCTTCTGATAAAGCCTTCGTATCCCATCCACCCATTTCGTCGATGATACTTCTTCGTATTACAAAGTTTGTTCCTGGGATTGTACATAATTTGAAGAAAAAATATCTTCCTGCCTGATTCATACACTGATATGCTAAGGTTTCAATATTTACAAACCGAGTAAGTAAAGATGCGTCCCTATTTCTAGTTCTAAATTTACCAATTACTGCACCTAATTTATCATCCTCCATAAGATTTTCAACTAATAGTGTTAATGCATCCGTCTGAGGCGTATTATCCGCATCATATATGGCTAACACACTGCCACTTGCTACAGTAAGTCCTATGTTTAACGCATTGGATTTACCTGTACCTCCAACAATATTATCTGTATTAATAACGATTAACTTTCTATCCGGATAGTTTTTTTGTATTTCCGATAACACGATGGATGAATCATCAGAGGAATTGTCATTGATAACTATAATTTCATATCTATCCTTTGGGTAATCCAAATTTAGAAGTGCCATTACAGTTCTCCTGATTACAATGCTTTCATTATGGGCAGGCACCATAATTGAAACAAAAGGATACTCAGTAAGTGGTATATGGCCGTCTGTTTTGTTTACTTTCATATAATAAATAAATCCACCGATGGATAAGATAATATTTATAAACATTAAAAGCCAAACAGCTATAATAGCATATAGTGATATAGCATCTATAAACGACATACACTCACCTACTTTTCTTTTGGATAGAAAAACTTCTTCTTATTTGCCTTACGAGCAATTATAATAAATGAAATAAATAATAATAAAGTAATAAATACTGCACTGATTAATTTCTTGTTTTGATTTGCTAAATCAACTGTAATACGACTCATAATATCTCTTTTATATTGGTAGTTTTTTTCATATACAAAAGGTGTGTAATCCAATGAGACTTGTTCACCATTTAACGTCAAGCTATTGTTTTTGTATTCTAAGACTAATGTATCTGTATAAACCACATTGGAGAAGTCCCACAGGCTTTTTATTGGTATAATAGACTCTTTATATCCCTGAATCTTATTCTTTAGTATCTCTATATCTTCAAGAATATTCATGTAAACAGCAGCAGAATAAGCTTTAAGCTTACTGCCGCCTGAATCATCTAAGGAGATTGCCGGACCAATGATTTGATGACCATCTTTATAAATGGTATTAAAGTGCTCTCTCTTATTAAAACTTGATTCTTTGTTTTCCTCATCATAGATGAAAACAGTGCGGTATCTTTTTAAAATCTCCTGTCCTTGTTCATCAAATAACCAATCTGACGGTGCTTCTATTCCCATAGGGTAAACACCATAGTTTGTATAAGCTTCTGTAGCAGTTGTCATATACTCCCTAATTTCATCTACATTTAAATTGGTTGTTTGTACAATTGGAGCATGAAGTACAATGGCGCCTCCATTGGCCTGGGCATATTTGAGCACTTCACAGAATCGTTTCATAGAAGGGAATTCACCATTTTGATAAATTGGCATAACCGAAATAATATAGGGTGTTTTTAATTCAATCATGGTATCAATGACAGACATCATTTGCTCCAGATTAGTGAAGGGATACACTTCATCGAAAACCATATATTGAGCGTAGGTATGGGGTTCTCCATTATAAGGCCACATCCACTTTGCAACTTCATTGGTGAATATAGCCTGTACCAGTGAATCCTCTAAATCAATTGTTGGAATATATCGAAATTGATCGTTACCAATACAAAACCCCTGTAAGGTTCCATTTAAATCGTAAGTTCCACTCTGATAAGTTATATCGCCTTTTAAAATATAGGGATTATCAACCTCTATCAACGAAGTAAACGCTTGCTGTTCTGAAAATTTGTAGGTTACTCTTGCACTCTTACTAATGGATTTCGTTGTTTCAACAGATAACTTTTTTGCATTTACATAGGACTCTATTATATTATTTCCTATCATCATTACATTACTATTTTCATTTGTGAGTTCTTTCATTCCTGCTTTATCTAAAACATCTAAATCATAACAAATAACATGTTGGTATTTATCTATTGAACCTTTATATTCCTCCAAGGTACCGTAAGCAACCGCATAATTTTGATAGGTCAATAACTTTACCATGGTTTCTATATTCTTCAGGTCTGCAGCTGACGTAGGATTTTCGTATAGGATTACAATGTCTGCCTCCACAGATTTTGCCTGTGCTCCATAGGCAATGGTTGGTGCCAGCAAAAAAAGCAGAAAACAGACTGATGCAATTATTAGTCTCTTACACATCATACTGAAGCTCACTTTCTACTTTTTGAATAAATTCCATTGCGTTTATTCTGCCCTCTGCTTTATTGTATTGAACGAATGCACTGCGAGTTTCAACTTTAATTGGAGCATCTGTGATTTTAGCAAAAGCATCTTTTACACTTAAAGCATTATGAATCCTTTGTCTAACAATAGTGGCACCTGCAGCGTCACAAGTTAAAATAATAGCAACAGAGCCTTTGTCATCAATGGCATAAATTTTATCTTCTAGTCGGATACTATCCTCCAGTATGCCAGCTAATCTTTGCTTTAACGTATCATAATTTCTAGTACTTAATATTTTTTTAAGTTCAGCCTCATATTTTAATTTTATTATCATTAATGTCAGATCTAATGAATTACGATAGGAATAAGCAATTTGTCTTTCTAAATCGTTACACATACTTCGAAAATTATAAAGACCTGTTAAGGGTTCAATCATTACCAGTTCATTTACCTGATGACTTAATATCTCATTTTCCTGTTCCGTTTTTAACCTCCCCTGTAAAAACACCAGCATGGAACCCACTGCTAACAGAGGAGTAAATAGCCATACATATGATATTAATTCTATGGATATTCCCTTACCAAAACTTAAATAGAGCTTATAAGCTGAATATATTAAGACCTGCAAACCTGCACAAACTGTTGCCAGAGTTGTAATTTGAAAGCTAACTAATATCACAGCCAGTATAAGAATTAAAAACATGATTACATTTTCCATTTTAAATTCAGTACTTGCATTCCCTACAAGAAGCGCACTAACAAATATACTTACTAAAAATACAAGCATACCCAGATCTTGAATAATGAAATTTTTTTTACTCCTATACTCCATTTTACTTATCCTCCCCTACTTCAATAATATTTAACTTATGCAATATTTCTGCAAATGCAAAATAAGTGATGATGTCAATTGCTGCCCCCAGTATAAAGCCATGTTGTATCATTTCTGTATCACCACTTCTTAAAATGGTAATAATTCCTTGAGATAAGCCAACACATAGTACTAAAATCATCATATCAAGATATACTTCTTTAGAGTCATCTTTTCTAACTCCTAATTTCCTTCTCTCACCATAAAGCATAAAACAAGCAATCATTAAAATAACTAAGTATCCAATGGTTCTAGGTGCTGATCGTACCTTAAAGCTACTAAAGCTGGACCAAAATAAACTTTTTGCCTTTTCTTTCATTCCTGTACTTTTTTCATAATTTCCACAATAATCACGCCTGATATTAAATGCTGATTTAACGGATAAATCAAGCATACCAATCATTGATATGGGATGTTTCAAATAATAAAAACCAATGTCTGCAGAGGTGTATTTATTCAAAAATTCTTCTTTTAATAAGCTATTGTCAGTATGGATGAGCGGATAATTATTATAAGAAGATGTATCAGCTAAAATTGAGTAAGACGGATCAATGTTAAATTCTTTTAGAGTTTCCTCTGGGTTTTTGGATTGAAATAAGACACCTCTAGTCATTGCGTGATATTTACTGGTTATGGTAAAATCATCTTCTATGGTAAAATAAGATATAAAAGTTGCTATAGAAAGTACAAATGCCATAAGGATACAAGTTACTTTCCAAATGACTTTTTGATCAAGAAATATTTTTTTTACACAGAATCCAGCAAGAAGTAATCCAATCACTGCACACTGCCATTTCGATGTGGTCAAAATCACACCAAACATAGTAAATAACAGAAGCTTAAACATACGAAATTTCTTTCTGCACAGACTAAGTCCTAATCCAACACAGTATAATAAGGTGATATACCATAATGCTTCCGAATAAAAGGAACTAAAATAAGTGAGATAGGATACATCTGCAAATATTACAACACCAACAATTCCGACAATAATACCTTCCGAAAAATAAAGAACACGGGACGCAGCCTGAACAATGAGTAACCATATGGCAGGAATAAAGAACAATCCATATATGAGTGATAAAAATCTTATATCGAAATAATTATCTGGAGTAAAGAAATTATCTACTGCAACAGCCATTTTAACTAAAATAACCTGACTTGACATATCATCTTCTTTTACATTGTTGTATTTTGAAACTGTAGTGTATGTCTTAACAAAATAGTTATTATAGATCTCTTCTGGTTTATCTTCTATATAATATACCCCTGAGGAATTCATAACTTTAGACAAACTTCCATCATCCGCAACCCCTAAATAAGGTGGGACAAATAACATTATCGTTAATAATAAAGCACACATAATTGCTGCACTTAAGCCTATGAAATTCGCTGCATACTTTTCTTTCATTCTTCTATTAACTTTTGTACGTAATTTCTGTAAAAAACGTAACAT
>DALYNO010000237.1:0-6667 GCA_031975295.1 Anaerocolumna sp.
AATTAACAAGATAGTATCTCTATCCGTTATTTGATGCAGATTAGCAAGTACATGCTTCATATTTCCATTAACCAAACCATTTATTAAGCAAAAGTCACCTATCTGAATTAATCCTAATGAAGGTCTTATTAAAGAATCCGTCCAACCTCTTCCCATATGTCCTTGCAGATAAGTATGTATAAAAGTATTCTCCATATTTATAAAAAAAGGTTGGAGCAGTTTTCTTTGACTTTCGTCTAATGCAATTATCATAGTATTCTCACCTGAATTTACATGTTATTGTTTCTCTATGTAATTGTATTATTTATTTGAGAAAATAGCAATAAGATACTATTTCGTATTATATAATTATTGCAGCTTATGGCAATTAATTGGATGCAGTATTATAGTAGGGAACAATTAAATAGGCTCCTTCGTGGATGGTATCGGATACTAATCCATTACTGGACTTAATCTCACGTATATATTCATTCATATCCTCATATTCTTCTGTTATATACTCTTTGGCAATGCTCCATAGTGTGTCACCTTTTTGAATCTTCATACTGATAACTTGCTTAACTCTTGGTTCCTTCTGTATTGCAGCCGCTTGGGTTCTGATAAATCCAATGGATAAAAACAATATACTAAACACTGCAATACAAATTGCAACTGTAATAATATTCTTTCTGCATGTTCTTACTAAACTCCTATAATAACTCCTTAATAAATACGATAGATTCATAACTATCATGTTGTATACCTCCTAATCATCCTATGATCATCGAACATATGATACGAACATTTGTTTCTTATTTGCATTATACATACCAAACATTTGTTTGTCAATATGGTTATACGTAATTTTCAAAAAATAACGAACATAAGTTTTGCATTCTGGATTTTTTTGTGTTATAATGTGTGAAACAAGAAGTATTTCATGAAAATAAAAATACCTAGAACATTTCAATAAATGGAGGATATCATATGAGTTATGGCAAAATAAGCGGAAAGCAACGGGAAATATTAGAATATCTGAAATCTCAGATATTGAATAGAGGGTATCCCCCAGCAGTAAGAGAAATTTGTGAGGCAGTTAAACTAAAATCCACTTCCTCTGTACATTCTCACTTAGAGACCTTGGAGAAAAACGGTTATATTCGTCGTGATCCCTCTAAACCCCGCGCAATTGAAATTATGGATGATGGATTTAATCTTACGAGAAGGGACTTAGTTAATGTTCCAATTGTAGGCACTATTACAGCTGGTCAACCTATTCTGGCAGTTGAGAATGTAGAAGGGTATTTTCCTGTACCCATGGAGTACATGCCCAATGAAGAAACTTTTATGTTAAAAGTAAAAGGGCAGAGTATGATAAATGTAGGAATATTTGATGGTGATAAAATACTTGTTCAAAAACAAAATACGGCAATGAATGGTGAAATCGTTGTTGCATTATTAGATGATTCCGTAACTGTGAAAACATTCTATAAAGAAAATGGATATTTCCGTTTACAACCTGAGAATGATACAATGGAGCCTATTATTGTACCTGAACTTGATATATTAGGTAAAGTAATTGGTTTATTTCGTTTGTTTCAATAATTTAATACATAAACCTACAGCCCTCTCTAACTGAATCAAACGTTATAAAGGGCTGTAGTTACTTTCTTTGTACTGCCACTATAATCCTGCAATCATCCTGCTGTTCTCACTTAATCTAATCCATTTCTCTACTCCATATTTTTGAATAATTTCTTCTTTTGCTTCTATCATCAATGGTGGTCTACTGTTCATATTATGACAGTCACTGCCTAAAACATCCACATAATTATTTTTCAAATAGGAATGTACTAAATGCTTATATTTTTTATTTATTATAGTTTCTGTATTCATTTGGATCAGACATCCTAGTTCCTTTAAGTGGAATAACCTATTTAAATCCTTTGAGATTTTTGGATAACGTTCAACATGGGCAATGATTGGTATAATATCATAATAATTACGTAACTTTTCTATGCTTGTAAGAATTGCATTCTGCCATTTCTTATCAAAAGGCAGCTCTAAAAGAAGATAATTCGTCTTACCCATACATAAGGATTTTAAATCATTATAATGAAACAAATAGTCATGTAAATATGTTTCACTTCCTTCAATCAAATTTAACTTGGAGTCTGATAATAAGGTTAGCGCTGATTTTCTGTTTGCTAAAAAGGTATCCAGTGCCATCCTGGCCGGATTAAAATGTGGCGTACATATGGCAGCCGTCACCCCTTGCAGCATCAAACAATCCGTCATACTTAAAGCTTCCTCTATATCTTTGGCACCATCATCTATTCCTGGTAGAATGTGCGTATGAATATCAATCATCTTTATATCCTGAATAATAATAATTGGATTTGAATCCTTTCCCTTGATTTATTGCGGCACCATTTAAAGTAAAACCTAACACATTGGCTTTGGCAAAATTATATTTAGCTATTGCGCTTTCAATATTGGTATAGGAAGTTTTCATTTCACGTACCACCAGGATAACTCCATCGGAGAGTTTAACTAAGCTTAAAGAATCTGATACAACATTAATAGGAGGTGTATCCATAATAATATAATCATAATCCTTTTCCAGCGTCTTGATGAGTCTTTCCATTTGGTCACTTGCCATTAACTCAGTAGGATTGGGAGGTATAGAGCCCATTGGTAATACATAAAGATTTTCTAATGGAGTTTCGTATATTACATCAGATATATTAACAATACCTGATAAACAATCACTAATACCTGGCGAACTTTTTATTTGAAAAAAACTATGAAGTCTTCCTTTTCTTAAATCACAATCTATCAGTAACACTCTGTGATTGGTTTGTGCTATGGTCATTGCCAGATTAGTACTAGTCGTACTTTTACCATCTTCTGGAACAGGGCTGCAAACAATCAGTTTTTTACACCCATCATTTCTTAACGTAAATCTTAAATTCGTTCTTAATGCATTATAAGCTTCTGTAACAAAAAATTTATTACTTGCTTGAAAACCGAATGTATTTTTATTTTCGTTACTTTTTGTTTGTGCGGACTGTTTGACCTTTTTATTTCGTGTAATTTTTATTAATTTAGAATTAATTATTTTATTCAGTAGTTTTTTAACTTTAGATTTGGTATTCTTACGCTCACTAAAATCAGGAATAACACCAAGTACAGGAATATTATACCGGCATACTAAGTCTTCTTGATTTTTAATATTTATGTTTACTACTTCCCACAACACAGATGCTAAAAAAGCTACAATAAATCCAAGAATGCCACCAGCTAAAGTGTTAAGAAGAATATTAGGTCCTGATGGAGCTGTAGGCAGTTCCACTGGGTCTACAACACTAATCTCTGCTTTTGACTTAATATTTTTTATCATCTCTGGCGCCAGATCTTGCATCGCTTTGACCAGTAAATAAGAATCCTTTGGATCTTTACTGGTAACACTTATTTCAAAGATTTCAGTATTATTTACGGAACGCATGGTAGTCATATTTCTTAGTTCTGCTATTGTATATTCTAAATCGCTCATACCTAAGACTTCTTTATAAAAAACCTTAGTTTGTAAAAAATTAATATACGTCGTTACAACCTTTTGTGCATAATCTAATTCTGAAAGGTTAGCTGTTGTTTGTTTTGAATCATCTGTAGAAACATACATTTGTGCTGATGCCGTATAATCTGGAGAGATTCCATATTGGGTAATCATAAATACCAGACTTAGGCCTACTAGAGTACTTATAGAAATTAAAAGAGCCCTCTTCATTAACAGCATAACTATATCTTTAATAGAAAAATCCATGACCTATCGTCCTCCGTTACAATTGTATCTGTAATAGATTTTATTAAAAATTAACAAAGGGAACTAAATGATTAGTTCCCAATTGCTGCTTTATAGTTATATTATGTTAAATATAGGTGTTAGGTGAAACGAAATATTATATTATGCTTCTAATTGTTCCTGACTAACTAATTTACCATCTCTCCAGATACGCTCTAAATCATAGAACAGTCTATCTTCTTTGGAGAAAATGTGTACTACTACATCACCATAATCCATTAAAATCCAACTAGCAGAGCGTACTCCTTCAATTCGCTTTGGATTATACCCTTTTCTACCTAAAGCTTCTTCCACATTATCAACCAATGCCTGTACCTGAGATGAATTTGTACCGTTAGCTATTACAAAATAATCAGCAATAATTGTAATATCTCCTATTTCAATAACTTTTATATCTTCTGCCTTTTTATCATCTAAGGCTGCATATGCAATACGTGCTATTTCTTTTGAAATATCTTTTGAATTATCTTTCATATTACTCATTTCAAACTCCTTCCAAACCTTATAATAATTTAATATTCAAATCTGCAAAATATATTTAACAGTTTACTTTATCTATCATATTCTCATAATAGTCCCTGGTTGCAACAGTTAATTTATCCATCTCTTGTGAGCTCTCATCAAGATAGTTTACAATATTTTCAGCGATTCGATAAACTGTTTTATCCAAATCCATAAAGGCTAAACTTCTTATTTCATTTAAGTCAGGAATATATTTATCGGAACGATTTGGTTCTATATAATCTGCAACAAAAACTATTTTTTCAAGTAAACTCATATCCGGCTTACCAGTCGTGTGATATGCTATAGCAGATAATATCTCTGTATCAGTAATCTCATATTTATGTCTAGCATAAAAAGCGCCTAATTTTGCATGAAGTAAATCTGGCTTTTTCATTTCAACCTGCGTTACAGCAATATGATATTTAAAACATTCTGATAACAATATGTCATCGCTTATATCTTTAGCGCAATCATGCATTAAACCTGCTAATGCTGCCTTTTCTATGGGATACCCATATCTAATAGCCAAAGTAAAACTCATATCCTGCACACCTAGGGAGTGATTAAATCTTTTTTTTGTTAAAATATCTGATAAAAACTTTTGATAGGGGAATAAATCGTAGTTCATGTCTGCCTCCAAAACAACTACTGGATTAAATATAAGTCGTTGTCTACGATATATTGGTACACCAATTCTGGCACATAATATCTTATGGACTTACCTTCTTTTCTGCTTCTTCTGAGTTCATGAGAGGATATTTCCAGATTAGGTGTGTGTAATAAGTGAATGGATGCATGATATTTATCCGTTAAATAAGCTATTTTGTCTTTTAATTCCTCTTTTGCTTCACCACGAATGGCTACTACAATATGGGCCAATCCAAATATAACTTCTGGTTCCCACCAGGATTCCATCATAAACAGTGAGTCTCCACCTACTATAAAATAGTACTCCCGCTCTTTCATGGACTTTGCTTGCGGTGTTAATACCGCTGACTGTTTCAACCTTGTTGACTGCTCTGTCTTCGTTGAGGATGCAGAAGCTGCTGGCGAAATCCTCACAGCTGCCCTTGATGACTCTGCTGACGGTGGAAATTGCAAAGAGGATGTCAACTCTCTTAAAGTATCTGAGGTATAAGTAATACCTTCTCGTTCTAATTCCATGGTAGAGAGTTCAAAATGCTCATTGCCTTGTATACTCAGGGCAATCATATTCACTCTGTGTTCATCACTGACAATATCTTCATTTAATTTATGAGGCGGCTTTTTTGACGGCATAAATAGAATCTTATCCAGACCCAACTGTTCATAAGCTTCTTCTGCTAAAATAAGATGGGCAGTATGGATTGGATTAAAGGTCCCCCCCATAATTCCTATTTTATTCATGTTACGATTACCCTTCTCTCTTACAATTTAGCTTTTTTCTCTTTAGGAAGTTCAATCCTCTTCTTATCTTTTGATTCACGGTAAAGAACGAACTTCTTACCAATAACCTGAACAACTTCTGAACGAGTTCTTTCCGCTACCACTGATGCTATTTCCTTAGGATCATCTAAGCAATTCTTTAAAACAGTGACTTTGATTAACTCCCTCGCTTCTAAAGCTTCTTCCAGTCCTTTTGTAAGTTCTGGTGTTAAACTGGATTTTCCTACTTGATATATTGGTTCTATATTCATAGCCAAACCTTTTAAATAAGCTCTTTGCTTACTTGTCATATAACTTATCTCCTTTTTAAATACACAAACTTATTTAGTTTATTGCATCTTCCATTATTTATAGTAATCAAAATGAAGACCATACATTCTAACCGTATCACCATCTTGAATACCTAACGCTTCTAATTCATCTAAGATTCCATTTTCTTTTAAGAAACGCTGGAAGAATTCAAAGCCTTTTTCAGAATCGATGTTGGTATAACCAAGCATTTTTTCAATTCTTTGCCCTTCCACTGCAAATACATGTTCTTCTTCCTGCACTACTGTATAAGGTTCATTACTAAAGCTTATATCTTCAGGGAAGAATTCTTTCTCAAAAACAATAGGTGCTGTATCAATACTGTCTAAGAGACCTTTTACATGATACAATAATTCCTTTATACCTTTACCACTAACTGCGGAAATAGGAAATACTTTTATACCATCTTTTTCAAATTCTTCTCTTAGTTTGTTTACTGCTGTTTCTTCCTCTTCACCATAGAGTATATCCAACTTGTTGGCAGCAATCACTTGGGGTCTAGTAGATAACTCTTCATTATAAGCCTTAAGCTCATTATTAATGGTGTGTATATCCTCAATTGGATCTCTGCCTTCTACACCAGCT
>DALYNO010000238.1:0-6638 GCA_031975295.1 Anaerocolumna sp.
AGGTTATTTATTCATGATTGCATTTATAAACTATTTAATTCAAAATCAGCAGCAGATTCTTTCTCTGACTCTGGAACACATAAAGCTTACTGCTATAGCTGTAGGTTTTGCCATTCTTTTAGGTGTACCCTTAGGCATATTAATTAGCCATGTTAAAAAGTTGAATAAACCTATTATTGGTATTGCAAATATTATTCAGGCTATTCCTAGCATGGCACTACTGGGGTTTGCTATTCCTTTCCTTGGTATAGGGACTTTACCTGCTGTTGTTATGGTTATTTTGTACTCTTTACTTCCTATTATAAAGAATACTTTTACCGGAATTCAAAATATTAATTCTGGTACAATTGAAGCCGCCAGAGGAATTGGCTTAAAAAAGTCTCAAATCTTATTTAAAGTACAAATTCCTCTTGCTCTACCAGTAATAATGACTGGTGTAAGAATTTCAGCAGTTACCGCTGTGGGACTTATGACCATGGCTGCTTTTATCGGTGCTGGAGGTCTTGGTTTCTTAGTATTTTCTGGTATTAGAACCGTTAATAATTATCAAATTCTTGCTGGGGCACTACCAGCTTGTATCTTAGCTCTTTTAGTAGATTTTTTCATTGGTATCATTGAAAAACTTGTGACTCCTGTTAGTCTTTTAAAGTCAGGTAGCATGAATGACAAACACAAAACGAACAGAAAAGTACAAAAAGGAATCGTAGCAGTAACAGCCGTCATTCTAATCGTCATTTTAGTTTACACCAGCATAAGCGGACGCATTACCTCTGATAAAGTAATTCGTATCGGTAGTAAGGATTTTACTGAACAGCATATTCTAGCAAATATGTTTTCTGATTTGATCGAAGAAAATACTGATATTACAGTAGACAGAAAGATTAATCTTGGAGGGACTCAAGTCAGTTTTTCAGCATTAAAATCAGGAGATATTGACCTATATTTTGACTACAGTGGCACAGCCTATGGGGATACCCTTAACTACCCTCCCATCTCAGATATGGAAGAAGTGTATCACACCGTAAAAGAGGATTTTAAGAACTTATATGGAATTGATGTATTACAACAAATGGGATTTAATAACACTTATGTATTAGCTGTTACAAAAGACTTAGCCAACCAGTACAATTTAAGCTCCATTAGTGATTTATCAAAAGTAGGAAATGAATTAAGAGCTGGAACGACCTTAGAATTCCTGAATCGTATGGATGGAATTCCTGGGTTAACAAAGCACTATAATTTCAAATTCAAAAACACCATAGGCCTGGATGGTTCACCCAGATATGTAGCTTTAACAAATGGTGAAACCGATGTTGTTGATGCCTTTTCTACTGATGGCTTATTAAAGAAATTTGAATTGGTAACACTAAAAGACGATAAAAACTTCTTTCCTCCTTATTACGCAATTCCCCTTATGAGAGAAGAAATTGCCGATAAATATCCAGAACTTACCCCTCTTATTGAAGAGTTAGGAGCTGTGTTAACAGATGATATTATGATGGAATTAAACTATAAAGTAGATGAACTTCAAATGGATCCAGAAGTTGTTGCTCATGACTTTTTGCTAGAGCATTCCTTCATTACCAAATAAGTAGAAAGTAATCTATAAAGGGGCTGTCGCACGAAATGTGCGGTGCCCTTTTTCACCATAATGGTGTCTATACAGTATCCCATTCCTTAAAACAAACGAATACAAGCCTATAAGAGGCAGTTAGAAGCAAAGAAGCAGAATAGTGCATAAGAAATGCGACCAGCAAAGTGGTCGCATTAACTTATACATTTTTATTTATTTAACCTGTCTACTTGACAGAGGTCGGTTCATCGTTAAAGCGACAGCCCCTTTATTTTACCACTACTGATTATTTATTTGAAAGCTTCCATGGCAGCAGCATTTGCAGCATTTGCCTTCTCTGTTAAATCAGGAGCAATATCATGGGCATTAATGCCACCATTCATTACAGAATCTTCAGCGCCAGCATAACTTTCAGCAATAAAAGTTGCAAAGCCTGGTATTACAGTTCCGCCATAAGGAATTGGTTCTTTACAGTTTTCAAGGAAAGCATCAAAGTAAGGTCCTCTGCCGTAGGCATCATCAGCACCTGGGAAGAATGTTCTTACTTTATCCCAAACGGACTGACTTAAAGTAATGGGAAGTGCATCCATAGATAAAGGTTTTCCATCTGCGTTAGTTAAAGTACTGTATGCATCAAGTTTAGCTAACCATCCTTCTTCGTTCCAGTTCATGAATTTTAATAATTCATAAGCTTCTCTTGGATGTTCTGTAGCAGAAGAAATACCACCAAAGTCTAGGGTTCCCATGGAATGAGAGCTAGTTGTTCCATTTGCTTTTGGCACACTATAAGGTACATAAACTAAACCAAGATCAAGATATTCTTGTGTTGCAAATAAGTTGTTAAATGTCCACCAAGCATCAAACTGATAAGCAATTTTACCGGAATATGCTGCCCACATAGTCCTATCACCAAAAGCAGCTTCTGCTTCATCAGAATCAAAAGCAGGTGCATGGTATTTACCATTGATTAATTCAGCTTGCATATTAAGACCATCAGCCCAGTTAGTCATATCAAATTTCGTTCCATCCCAACCAAATTCACCCCATACTGTGTCACTGGAAGCAACTGGATACCAGGTTACCATGGTTCTATATTGATTAAATCCATAGATTCCTTGTTCAGGTACTGTCATTTGTTTAATGGAAGCTACCATATCTTCCCATGACCAGTCAGTGGAAGGCATTTCTACATTTAATTGATCAAATACAGTTTTGTTAGCATATACAACTTCCGGGAAGAACTTAACAGGCGTTGCCCATTTTTTATCTGTTCCGTAGTATCCAAATTTACCTTCATTAATGGTAGTAAGTACATTATCTGCTTCTGGATCGTTCTCCCAGAATGCTGTCATATCACCAAGTAAATCATTTTGAATTGCAAAATCACATTCTCCTAAAATCCAGAATGCATCTGGCATTTGTCCTGTAGCTACAAGATTTAATAAGGAATCGTTGTATCCATCTAAAGCAAGAGTCACAACTTCTACTTTGATATTAGGGTATTTTTTCATAAATTGATCTGCTAAATATTTCGTTAATACTTCATTTTCCCAAGAAACATAAGTTAACGTAATTTCTTCTGTTGTCATAGGGGGAAGAGATTTACCCGCTTCCTCAGTAACTTCAGGGGTAGCTTCTGCCGCTTCCTCTGTGCTTGCCTCCTCCTCAACAACGGCTGCTCCATCTGATTTTACTTCTTCTGTTTTACTTTGGCAGCCAACAAGTGCACTGATACATAATGCTAAAACCAGAATTAAACTTAATACCTTCTTCATGTTTTTCATTTAAATGATCCTCCTTTTTCTTTTTAAGCTTTCGATAAGCCCCCAAGCTTAAGCTTTTTTATTAGAATAGAGACAAACAAAATCTTTGCATAGCATAGCTTTAAGCATGCTATAGTCTCTTTATTCTCCTGTAATACCTGTACGGTCCACGCTTTCTACAAAATATTTCTGTAAGAAAGCATACATCAATAAAATTGGTAAAATACTTAACATAGTTCCAGCCATTTTAATGGATTCATTAATATTACCTAGCTGTTGCTGACTGCCTTGATTATATTGTGCATAAATATCTTCAAAGTTCTTAAGTTCTACCACCAGTGTACTTAAACTATTTACCTTGCTGGTACCATTACCTACAATGTAAAGTGTTGTAAGATAAGATTCATTCCAATACCATACCACGGAAAAGAGAAATACCACCAATATGGCAGGTGCTGCACTGGGCAGTGAAATTCTAAAAAACGATCTAAAATATCCGGCTCCATCTATATGTGCAGCTTCTATCAGTGCTTGCGGCACCTGTTTAAAAAATTGGAAGAAGATTAGGATAAATATCTGTGATTTAATACCCTGACCTAATAGTGCAGGTAAGTTAAAGGCATTTAAACTTCCAATTAATTTTAAATCTGTAAATAATACATAGTTTGGCATCATGGTAACCTGAGTAGGCAGTATAAAGGAAAATAATAAAATTCCAAGCATAAGTTTCTTTCCCTTAAATTCAAATCGTGCGAAACCATAACCGATTATTGCACATGTACATACCTGAATAAGAGTAGGTATACCCGCGATTAGAATGCTGTCCCTTAAGGAGTTGGCAAAATCCATAACTTTCAAAGCATTTTTATAATTTTCCAGATATAATCCAGATGGTATCCATTTAATAGAGGCATCTAATAAATCGTCCAAGGACATTAAACTGGTGCTAATCATATAAAGTAGGGGATATAGATAAACAAAGCCGATTCCCACCAGCAGCACATATTTTATGATCATTGGTGCAAATCCCTGTTTATCTTTTGAACCCATAAATACTTTCTTTAACTTTTCTTTTGTAAATTTAGGAGGTACAAAAGTAACTTTATCTTTGACCTGTTCCATGGCTAGACCTCCTTTTTAATACTTTACTTTTCCTTGTTTGTCTGCTCTTTAGCTTTCTTCTCTCACGTTCTATCTTTTTCACACGTTTCTTTTCTCTTTTTACTTCAGAAATATAATTATCTTTCTTATTTCTCAGTAAAAGAGCGATAAAAGCAACTAACAGACACACAACCACTGCATATAACCAAGCTTTAGCAGATGCCATACCATAACCTCTGTTAATAGCAAACATATCATTGTATATAGAAGTTATAATAACATTCTGCTCATTGTTAGAAAGGAAAATAACTGTATATACAGCATTTAACACAATCATAGGTTTTATGGTGGGTAGTGTTATCTTCCAGAAACATTCCCAGCCAGAACCACCATCAATTTTAGCTGCTTCATAAAGAGAATTATCTATCTTTTGAATAGCTGCCAGAAATATCAAAATCTGTACGCCTGAATACCATAACACCATAATCATATTGTTAAATAAATTAACAATTGGTTCCACAAAATAGTAGGGCAAAATATCATATAAAATAGCAGAAATAGCGCTTACATTCATTGCCGGAATACTTGCAGCTCCCTGATCAGCCAACTGTGCCATCACAGGCCCACTCACAATAATTACCGGTAGAAAGTAGATGGTTCTAAATATTCCTTTCCCTCGCATCTTACCGTTTAGGAGTAGTGAAATAATTAATGAAAATACTACAATAACTGGTACGGATAACAAAGTATCCAACAAATATCCTGTTAAATCCTCTAAAAATAATGGATCCAGTCTAAATATGTCTGTGTAATTCTGAAACTGTACAAATTTAAATACCATACCTTTGGGTGTAATCTTAACCTGACATAACCCATAGTAAAAAGACTTAATTAATGGTACAATCAAAAAGGTAAGGGCACCCAGAATCCAAGGAAGTACAAATAAGTATCCCATTCGAGCTTCTCTTCGTTTTAATTTACTAACATATTTTTTCTTGTTTATTTTCATTCTGCCTCACCTACCTTATAAGACATAGGCTTTAGCTCAAGACCGTTAACCCGAATGGTGGTGGTTCCATTGTAATTGATAAATACAGTAACACCATTATCATAAGTCACAACTGTAAGTCCATTATCATATTGCTTATGATGTGTTATAACAGAACCTTTCGTTTTATCATGCACTTCTTTTAAAGCCTTATAGTAACTAATAATACTTTCTTTATAGATACTGTATTTGGAACTATATACATCTGAAGAGTTTGTGTATAATAATTTAGCTGGATCTTCATAGGTTAAGTAAAAGGATGGATTAACGCCCATTTCTACCAATCGAAGAAAGGATTCCTTTTTGTTGGCTTCAAAATTAGTGTACTCTGCATACATTGGCAGAATCCCTTTTAATGCAATGGATAGAAAAGGTACTTCTTCGTCTGTAAAAATATAATTGGAGGAGGTAATTGGCATATCTGTTATTGCGTCGGTATATTTCCATAAATAAGCCATTGGCTTCTCCATAACATAATCAAAATTTTGATCAAGTTTTGCAATCACCTCTTCATACATATCTGCTGTATTCCCTCTTGTATATACCTTGCCTTTGCTAGTAAACGTAAACAAAATATTAGATATACCACTTAAACTTATTTGATTAACACCTTGTTTTTGAAAGGATTTTGCAGATCTTTCCAAATTATAAGAAGAACGCATAGGTGTTACATAACGCATTTTCTCAAATACATCCTTGTAGGTACGTTCTTCATATACTCTTTTGGTGATTTGCTTCATGATATTAAAATTAGCATTATTAAGAGTTGGATTCACTCTTAATGCATCCTGCGCTAAATACAAATCAATACCTGAGGCTTTGGCTTCCTTAATAAGATTTGTTAATTCTTTTGTTCCACCAAGATCACTATCCGCTTTGTATTTTGTAATCGGAAGGGCATTGATTCCGTTTTTTTGCCACCCTTTATAAACGGAAAGGATATCCGTAACCCCTTCTTTTTTAAGATCCTGGTAGATATTTCTAACATCTTCTATAGTAGTCATTACAACATTTCTTTTGAAGATAAGCCAATTCTCTTTATCTGTACCTAAAAAGTCCAATCTAATCTTAAAGTCATCCTCTTTTGTAACAACTTTATTATTATCCAGCAGGTATTCCCTGTATTTCATAGCAAGACCTGTGTAATTGGCCT
>DALYNO010000239.1:0-216 GCA_031975295.1 Anaerocolumna sp.
CAGTTAGAAGCTTATATTAAAAAAGCAGAGGAAGAAAAAGAAGAGTTAGAACTTAACGCCCTCCAAGCACTTGAAGCTTATAAGAAATTATCAGAACAAGAAAAAGCTGAAATAAAGCAAAGAGCACAACAAGAGTTAGAGAATTATAAGAATAGCGCACAGCAGGAGTTAGAGAACCATAAGAATAGTGCGGAGCAGGAACTGGTTGAACATATT
>DALYNO010000239.1:226-6626 GCA_031975295.1 Anaerocolumna sp.
CCTTTGATTTGAATTTAGTGAAAGAGAATTCGCTCAAAGAAAAAGAACAACTGGAAAGTCAGATTGCAGAAGTAATTTACGAGAAAGAGCACATTCAAAAACTTCTCGCCAGGGTGGAAGAAGAAAAATTAAGTATTTCTAAGAAATTGGATCAGCTTTCTGATGAAATGAAAGACCTTCAGGTTGAAAAGGAACATTTAAAGAAACAGGTTGAATTAAAACAGGATAATAATTATCTTATAGATCTAAAATTACAAGAGTTCGAGTTGTTAATTAAGAATAAAGATGATTTACTAGAGCAAAGAAAAAAACAAGTATATGGTCTAGAGCAAAAGTTATATAAGTTTAATCAAGATGCATTAAGTAGAGCTGATGAGCTAAATAGAAATAATGACCAGCTTTATCAAAAGTCACAGGAAAATACTTTGCTTACTGATAAAATTTCAAGTTTGCAATCTATCATTAATCAGCTTGAAATACAAATGAATGAAGCTTTTATGGAAAAAGACTCTTTATTAAGTCAGCTTAATAGTAAAGATACGGAAGTAAAGAATGCAATTATTAATTTAGACAAGCAAAAAGATGCTTCACTTGAACAATACAAAGCTTTAGCGAAACAAAATGCTAAGATTGATGAGCAGACTAAATTTATTCAAGAAGTAATCAATAAAAATGAAGTATTGCAAAAAGAGTATCATAATCTATCCATCTCATTTAATGCGTTAAAACAAAAGGAAGAAGAGTTTACAAAAGAAACACTGAAAACAGAAGAGAGATTACATGAAAAAGATAAAAATATTGATGAGTTAGAAACACAAATACTTGAGCTCATGTTGCAACTTGAAGGCAAATAAGCAACCACAAATATGTACACATACATAAGGAGGATATAGTAAGTTAAGATGGAAAATACTATTTCATGTACCTGCAAAGACACACAATGTAAATTACACCCTTCAAATCATAAATTAGGGTGCGATCCATGTATACAAAAAAATCTTAAGGCTGGAGAAATTCCAGGATGCTTTTTTCATTTGGTAAAAGAGGATTTATCAGATGTTAAAGATTTCACCATGGAAGGCTTTGCAAAATTTTATTTGGAAAACAATTAAACAATTGGTTTAGGTAAATTAAAAGTTATGATACGCTATAATTTATAAAATTACTTACTAATGATAATAAGATTTTTATAACAAAAAAGAAATATTAATAAAATTATAGGAAACAAGAAATTATATGGGTGATAATATGGAACGGTATAAAGAACAAAGAAACTTTTTAAAATCGAATTTTAAGGAATTTAAAAAAATCAAAACGGATAAGTCAAAGGGGTTGCCACAGCCAGTATTAACAAAAGCTTACAATCCCTCTGGAAAGATAATTTCTCTTCCAGAGATTAACAGTGACATTGTGAGCAATCATCATATTTTTAATTGTATGAAGGAAAGGCGAAGTACAAGATTTTATGCGGATGAATCTATTAGTCTGGAAGAACTAGCTTATCTTTTATGGTCAACCCAAGGTGTATCTTCTGTTAATAAAGCAGGAATATCATTACGAACAGTACCTTGCAGTGGGGCTACGTATACGTTTGAAACTTATTTATTTATTATGAAGGTAGAGGGACTAGAAAAAGGTGTTTACAGATATCTTCCATTGGAGAATAAACTGATTTTTCTATTTGAAATAGATGAAATGGAAAATAAAATAGATGCTCTTACTTTAGAGCAACCTTTTGTTCCAAACTTTGCAAAACAGGCAGCAGTTGTATTTGCCTGGAGTACAACACCATATCGTTCGGAATGGAAGTTTGACATTACTGCCCATAAAAAAATATTAATTGATATTGGACATGTCTGCCAGAACCTATATTTAGCAGGAGAATCAGTTGATGCAGGTACGTGTGCCATTGGTATTTACGATCAGAAGATGTTAGATGATATACTTGAATTAGATGGTGAAGAGGAATTTGTTATATATCTAGCTGCAGTAGGGAAAAAACGAAAAGAAACGATGTAATTGAGAGACTTTTATACAAGTAAAACAGGAGAGAATTACCAGGTTAATTCTATAGTATATAAATTGGAAAATACAAAGATTTCTTTTATTTTGTCACAATATATGGTAAAATGTATTATATATGAGGTTATAAAAAAATCTAAAAACCTTACAAATAATGTTGTTAAGTCGTAATATCTTAATCGCATTGTTTTATGATAAGAAATTACTATTCACAGACGTAGAAATATAACGAAAAAGTTATTTTTTTGTAAGCTTAGTAAATAAAATGTAAAATTAATTAACTTTTAATTAATAGTATTATTTTAAATTTAGTTTATAATAAAGTTAAGTGGTCTTCGAATGGACTAGTATATCTCTTATAGAACCACCATATAATGACAACAAAGGGAGGGCAAAGTTGTGGTCTTTAGTAGTCTTGAGTTTATTTTCCGATTTTTACCTATATTTTTATTCGTATATTATATTGTGCCTAGTCGTTTTCGAAATGTTGTACTTATTTTGGGAAGTTTGTTTTTTTATGCATGGGGAGATCACAAATATCTTATCTTAATTGTGCTGTCTGTTTTAGTAAATCATATTCTTGTCCTGAATATGAACATGTATCAATCGGCTACTAGTAAAAAATTATGGCTCATAACAGCATTATTTTTTAATTTTGGCTTGCTATTTTTCTTTAAATATATTAACTTTGTAATTGAAAACATAAATTTTCTTATAAGAGGAAATGGCAGTGATGGCGGCATAGCCACTCTGCATATGGGACTACCTTTGGGAATTAGCTTCTATACTTTCCAAGCAGTATCTTATGTAGTGGATTCTTATAGAGGAGATATTGAGAAAAGACCCACATTATACCGGGTTGCTACTTATTTAGTAATGTTCCCTAAGTTAGTATCTGGTCCAATTGCATCCTATCGCGATATGGAAAGTCAATTAATACGTAGGAGATACAGCTTAGAGAAATTTGAAAGTGGTTTAAAGCTATTCGTAATAGGAATGGGATTAAAGATTATTATAGCTAATCGAATAGGTATCTTGTGGAATGATATTCAAACCATTGGTTTTGAAAGTATATCTACTCCACTGGCTTGGCTTGGATCTTTAGGTTATAGTCTGCAGTTGTACTTTGACTTTTATGGATATTCTTTAATGGCTGTGGGCATAGGCAGTATGCTTGGCTACCAATTACCGGACAACTTTAATCATCCGTATATGTCTAAGTCTGTTACCGAATTTTGGCGTAGGTGGCATATGACTTTAGGTGCATGGTTTAAGGACTATATCTATATTCCTCTTGGTGGAAACAGATGTAGTGATCCACGTATGATATTTAATATGCTGATCGTATGGCTCTTTACGGGCTTGTGGCATGGTGCGAATTGGAACTTTATACTATGGGGATTATCTCTGTTCTTCCTAATCTTCATAGAGAAATTCTTTATTAAAGATTTTTTAGATCGTTCCAGAGTTTTTTGCAGATTATATATGATTTTGTATATTTTGTTTAGCTGGACTTTATTTGCCATTAGCAATTTAAGCGATGTTGGCACCTATTTTGGCAGAATGCTTGGTATAGTGCAGGGAGTTAATGTTAACCCTAATGACTTTATGAAATATTTTGGACAATACAAATGGCTGTTTCTTGCTGGGATTTTCTTATGTTTTCCGTTTGGAAAAAGAATTTATGAAAAATTACAGGATAGTATTATATGTTCTATATTTTTGATACTTGTATTTTGGTATTCCATATATATGTTATCTAATGGGGCAAATAATCCATTCTTGTATTTTCAATTCTAAAAAATGTTAAAGAGGAGGATAATATTTAACTCTATTGTTTGCAAAGTGAAAGGATTTGATTTAGAAATGAAAAATAGTAGAAATAACAGACCTAACAGACACACTTTCTTAATAGTTCTTGGTTTAAGTACAGTGGTAATTGCCTTCTTTGGTATTATGGGAAGAAATAGTTTATATGCTGGGTATGAGGTGGATTTAGTAAAAGTGCCACAGCTTGCGGTGGTTTTTCAGGGAATTAAAGATGCTAAATATCCTTGGGATATTTTTGGAAAAGAAAGTGCTCCTTCTACTGATGAGAAAAGTAATAATGAAAATACGGAACCAGATAAAGATTTAACTAGCTCAGAAGGTAGCAGTGATTTAGATAAATATAGGGTTGAAAACACAGAAGATACAAAAGAAGAGACTATAACAGATATAGCTAAAAATTCAGAACAAACAGATGCAAGTAGCAATATTACTCAGAATATAGAACCTTTATCACAAAATAAAACTTCGAATAGTAGTATAACAAATACCAAACCAAAGAGTACAGTAAAAAATAGTACGAACACTAAAACTAATACAGATGCAAAAAATAATGATAAAACAGAAGAAGCTACAACGAAGAGCTTTGAAAAGGTAGATAAGAGCTATTTTAAAGATGCATTGTTTATAGGTGATTCAAGAACAATAGGCTTACAAGAATATTCTGGATGGACGGAACCTACTTATTATGCTTCAACTGGTATTAGTATATATGAGATTTTTGATAAAAATATAGCTAAAGTTGATGGAAAAATGATGACTGTAGATAAGGCTTTAGAGAAAAAGAAGTTCGGTAAGATTTATATCATGTTGGGAATCAATGAACTAGGTACTGGAACAGCTAAGTCTTTTGCGAAAGAATACCAATCTGCAGTTGAAAAAATACAGAAACTACAGCCAGATGCTATCATATATATTCAAAGTATTATGAATGTTTCTAAGAAAAAGTCAGATAGCGATAAGATATTTAATAATGCTAACATAAAAGAAAGAAATAATGCTTTGGCTAAATTAGCTGA
The DNA here is from genome assembly GCA_031975295.1 of Anaerocolumna sp. Lineage (GTDB taxonomy): Bacteria > Bacillota > Clostridia > Lachnospirales > Lachnospiraceae > Anaerocolumna. Next base: position 5,095 of record DALYNO010000239.1, read on the forward strand.
TAACAAAAATATATTTTATCTGGATGTTAATCAAGCATTTAATGATTCTTCAGGTGCTATACCTGCAAATTATACATTTGATGGTATTCATCTCAAAGCTGCATATTATAAACTATGGACCGAAGTTCTCTTAGAAAATGGAATCAAGTAATTCGTTTGTGACAAAAGATAAATGATACAAAATAAAACAAGGAGCTGCCATTAGCTCCTTGTTTTATTTTGTGGCTCTTTGTCAAGTGTTGGGGAACTAGGTGCGTTACACCTGCATAAACACTGGCAAAAGAGCCATTTTTGTATTGGAAAATTATCTGGATTTCCTATACAAGAAATTACACATGACCCACCCAGGAAAGATTGTACTTGCGTGACAGCCGTCAGCCAGGGTATGTGCTTTGTATATCCATTGTTCTTTCACATTAGGAGAAATCCCTTTTTCATAAATTCATACTTCCATTTAAGGAAATAGTTATATAGGAAGGGTTATCAAGAATATGCTCTAAATTCTAAGGTGTTGATTGTTATCTATGTTAGGGTTCAATGCCCCAACTTAAAGTGTCATTTACATAAGCAGTAACATTGGACCAAGGCACATAACTACTACCGGTTCCTTTGAAAGAATAATCGTTTGATTGGGTATAATTTGACCAGTCATTTTTGGATATACGTATTTGAATTTCAGCACTTTGATTGGGAAGAATTGTACCAGAGGCAAAGCCAGTTTCAAAATAAGTATTTGCTCCAGTTTTAGCCGGAGAAATGGCATGGAAGCTACCTGTTATATTGGAACTGCCTATATCTGACCAATCACACCAGAAACTCTGACCAACTGCAGATTCATTGGTATAATAATATCTTAGTTTTACCTTAGTCAAGTCAAGAGTCGTTGTACCTTTGTTCAATAATTTATATCGTATACTTATTACATTACTGGAATCTTGGGTGTTTCCGTTAAACATTTGCACTTCTAAATCAGAGGAGACGATAACACTGGTATCACGGACAGTTACTGTAAGATTCTTAGCAGAACCAGCACTAAAGTGAAAAGTTAAAGTATTCACGCCTATTGGTAGATTTTTTAGAAAGTTCTTACTTATAGTTACGGTACTACCTGATATGGAGTAGTCAGCACCAGCTGCTAAAGTAAGGGAACCTTGTGTAATACCCTCCAGGGTATTGCCATTTAATGCCATGGTCACTAACACATCTGCCTGATTGGACTGGTTTTTATCAAAAGATGCTGTTACAGGTGTAATATCTGATCCTGATACCGGTGTTGATAAGGTATCTCCATAAATAATACCACGACCATTGGTACCAACATATACTCGTCCATATATTCTGGGGTCGCCAGTTATACACATGTTAATTTTGGCATACTGGTGATTATCATCGTTAATTCTAACCCAGGAGCTACCACCGTCATCAGAACGGAAAATGCCACGGGTATTATCTATTTTGGCAGTAGTATAAAGTGCCATGTAATTTTGTCCATCGGCGGCTTTGCCAAATCCAATGGTATCGGCTTCTTGTAC
>DALYNO010000240.1:0-6610 GCA_031975295.1 Anaerocolumna sp.
TTTTGTATAATTTAGTTTTGAAGATAATGGAGTATATTTTGCTTCAATAGGCTTGTCAGACTTAGCAAATTAATAATAATTCTCATTGCGATATGAAAGATATGCTAGTATCGCTACAATTGCCACAATAACAACAAGAATTATAAGCACCACAATCAAACATATTCTTTTTAGTATTTTCATAAACTTCCCCTTATTCTTTACTTAAGTATTTATCTAAATACTCATTGATTTTTTGGTTATATAATCTGGCCTGTTTATTATCATTTTGCAAACCATGTCCTGAATTGGGGAACTCGATATAATCATAGGGAACATTGTTTTCTTCCAAAGCTTTCAATAAATATTTCACAGTTCCAAAAGGACACACCTTATCATATTTGCCGTAGGCGCAAAGAGTAGGTACGGAATTTTCGTTGACCCACATATATGGTGAAATACCCTTAATCGCATCCTGATAAGCTTTGGTACCAATCATATCTGCCGTAATGGTTTCGCCGGACATGATGCTAAACAGCTTTGCGGCAGCCTCGTTGTCTGCACCCAAGCCGTACCAGTCATCCGGCTCAAAGCTGGATGGTCCAACTGCTTCAAACACGAATTTGACTGGAATAGGAGAGGTATCAGCATCACGGTAAGCATACAACAGGGCAAGGCATCCTCCGGCTGAACCGCCGGACATGGCCATTCGGTCCAGTTTATAACCAAGCTTTGCTGCTTCGTCTTTTACAATCGGAATGCTGCTTTTGATTTCCTGTGACATGGTATAAACGCTGGCGGTAGGATTGTCATCACTGCGCAATGTGTAGTTGATGGCGGCCGTAACATATCCTTTTGAAACAAGATATTGGCACATCTTGGCATCATCACTTTTATCTCCGCTGGTAAAACCGCCTGCATGTAGATATACCACCAGACCATAGGTTTCTTTGGAATCATCTGCCGGAACATACAGGTCTAATTTATTTGCATCACCATCGCCGTATGAAATATCTGTATAAACACGGCCAACCAAATCATTCCAGTCCGCATGGGTCTCCTTTTCCAAAGGATTGTAAGTTAGCTTGATTACTGCAGATACAGCGAATGTAGTAATAAATGCACCTACATAAATAAGACCCCAGAACCATTTACTTTTCATAGAAAATTACCTCCGAATAATGTGCCTCCAAGTAAAGTATTCAAGAACAAACGCACCGCAAGACGCCCTAGTACAGCAGCTACAACAATAACGAATGTTAAAATGGTAAAATGTTTCTTCATGCTCATTGCATATTCCTCCTTATTCTGATTCTCTGAAACCTAATGGAATATCAAACTATACTTTTACCTTTGCAAAAAACAAATCTTTTAAAGTAAGCTCATATACTCCAATAATTTATGTTCTCTCTTGACAATCAGATGTAACAGATGTACCATCAAGATGTAGCAATTGTACCATCCACTTATTTGTAAGTCAATAAATCTAAAAAAATGGTACAAATAAAGGAGAATGTAACATCATGGATAATGCTGAAAAGAATACCTATGTGAAAAATCAAATCACTAAGGCTCTTCTTGATCTATTGAAAGACAATGAGTTAAAAGACATTTCGGTGAGTGAAATTACTGAGGCCGCCTGTGTAAGCCGCAATTCCTTTTATCGAAATTATAGCGAAAAAGAAAACATCCTGAGAGAATATATTTTTAAACTCTTCGGAGAGTGGACAGCAGAATATGATAAAAAAGCTTCCCACTCCGAGGATGATCTAATGGTATGTATGTTTGCCCATTTGGGTTCCTATCGGGCGTTCTATCTGCTGCTGTGCCAGCGAAAGTTATTGTATCTATTGAAGGATGTTTTAAAAGAAATCATTGGACCAAAACCTGAATATCCAAATGCAGATGCTTATGCGACAGCATTTATTTTTTCTGGAATTTATGGATGGATTGAAGAATGGATTAACAGAGGAATGCAAGAGTCTGAGGAAGAAATGTCAATACTTCTTAAAAATAGGGCTAACTCAAGATAAATGACGGTCCGCAAGTCAAGACCACCGGCTTAGCCGGTGGATAATGATATTGTGATAGTAAAAAGAGATAAGCACAATGCTCATCTCCCTATTTAAGTACTAATTCTTTATTCTCTTTTGACTTTCTGGTAAGTCTTCATACATACAGTAATAAATCCTATATACTATCATATCTCTAAGTTCTTTAAATCCTGCTTCTTTAACCATTTCTAATATTTTTATATTGGTCTTTATCCCCGTAGTTCTTATTCCACAGATAATCTCCCATTCTTCCATATGTTCTAAGCCCAATTAGTAAGTTTTTCATTATATTGATTGTCTTGCATTAATTCACCTTCTTTTTACATGTAATTCTAGCATTACAATTATAACTTAAAATTTTGATAGAATCAACTATAAAGTGTAATGCTATAGTTACAAAATGAAGGAGATCAATAATGTCACAATGGTTATATCAAGATTATACAATCGGCAGTGCTTTAAAAAAACTTCGCAAACGTGCAGGGCTTTCACAGGAACAAGTCGCCTCCCAACTTCAAATCATGGAATGTAATGTTTCAAGGGCTATGTATGCGCAAATGGAAACTGGTACTTATGGAATTCGTATTAGTGTATTAGTAGCTTTGAAGAAGATATTTAAAGCTGATTATGAAGAATTCTTCGTGGACTTACCTTGATTCTGGGTAGGTTCTTTTTTAGGTTGTCTAGGATATAAAACAAGTATTAAGTTAGTATTACACTTAAATTTCTCGGAACTACGGGTAAATATTCTTCGATGTTGAGTCGCTTAATTTCATTCTGAAGCCTATCAGGAAAAGCATCAATTGACCCACCCCCTAATAGAATTTCAGTTTCCTCTTCGTTAAATAAAACCTCTTCCACGGGCTTTAAAAGCTGCTCTCTATTTACAGGACAGATTTCCTGACATCGATAACACCCATATAAAGCATGATGTACTTTGGGTTCAATCCATTCCGGGAAGGGATCTCCTTCAGTTTCGTTAAAAAAGGTGAGACAGCGCTTGCAGTCCAATAAAAAACGATCCTTCATGATAGCGCCTGTAGGGCAAGCTTTCGAACAGGCACCACAAGTGGCACACCTTTTCATAACCAGCTCTTCAGAGAATGGCTGTTTTCCAACTGGAATGTCTGTGTAAAAAAGATAAACTTGGCAGTAACTTCCCATTCCATCTATATAGACGATATTGTTTCGTCCGTATTTTGCAAATCCACTTCTCGCTGCTAGAAGCTTATTAGGCAACATAGGCGTCGTTTTACAATTGTAACCTTTTTCCTCTAAGAGCTGTTGTAGAAATTGTTCTATCCTTTCATGGGCATCAAAATACTCATTATAACCCGGTGGCATAATGACCGGTATTTCTTTGCCTTTATATTTAAATTTCAATTGCGTTACGGTATTTCTTTTACCAACTATTAAAATAGACTTAATTTCAAAGTCTACTTCTGGGAGCTTCCAATCATAACGTTCCTCAATCAATCTATTTTGATAATCATTAAGTTCTTCTTTATTTTGTAGATTTCTCAGATCTTCTTGCACTTTCTCTATTATGTCTAAGTTAACCATTGCTGCTGCATGGCCAAATTCCGCAAGTGCTTCCTGAATATATGCCAACATTCACTTATCCCCCTTTTATTTCAAGTTTAGAAGTATGATAGCATATGGGAATATAATAGTAAATAGATATTATAGTGCTATGGAAACCGCAAAACTATAAGTTAAATATCTGGAATTGTCCATAATGAATACTAGGTTCACAAATTCGATCTACAAAACATATTTCATGAAGCAATGCTTTAACATTTCTAATAATGACAAATCCACATTCTACATGTTCTTTGAAGTGCCTACACTTCCCGTCAATTCATCTGTAGGCCTTTCTATGACCTTTTTCATACGCTTTTCCTATCCTGAACAAAAAGCGTGAAGGCTATTTGAACCTTCACGCTTTTTATACATTTTTATCTCTCAATCCGTTGCAACAGAACACAATTTTAGTCTATTAATTTATCTACCACATGATGATTAATATACCTCTTTCTTTATAGACCCTTAACATCAATACTACAGTCGCCATATGCTCTTAGTTGATAAAAAGCATACCACTTAAAGCTAGTGGAATTTTGGCGTAAGTAAATTTCCTTGTATGAAAATAAATCTACTTTCATACCGCCAGATAGAAGTATCTAAATTAATTGATATAACCTCAATTAATAATATCTCCTTTATTATTAGCCAACTTATCACGCCATTGGCGTAATTCCTCAGGCTTTTGTTTCTCCCACTCTGTTTCTTCGCCAACAATTTTTAATGGTTCTTGTGAACGATAGGAACGTGTCATATTACCTGGGAATTTCTTATCTGTAACATTTGGGTCATTTTCAAAATCCCCTGTTGGTTCTACAATATAAACTCTCTCTCTTCCATTTCCTTTTGCTAATGAAGCTGCAAGTCCTGCACCATTCACAAGGGCTGTGAAATAAATGTGATTCATTTTGAGTTCAGGTTTATAATTCGACTCCCCCCCTGCCGTCAGAAAATCACCGACTCGCAAATCTGCTTTTGTCCCATGATAAAATGGACCTTTATCAGTGGGTGAAACCTTGTATGAATTAGCTAAATCATAATTCCTTTTTGCCTTGTCAAGATCGAATAGCTCCTCATAGCATTTGGCAATATTTAAATACAGCGTTTTGAATGTACTTTTAATTCCCTCATCATTTAGTTTTAATGCAAACTCCAATGATGTTTCCAACCAATTTAATTTATCTGAACTGTTTTTTTGATGTCGAGCAACATAATAAGCTGAAATAAATTTTTCAAAGTCATTTTTAGCTTCACTCCATACTTTAAGAAACAACATGCCTGCATCTTCGGGTCTGCCATTATCCTCCATGCTAATACCCATCATACATAATTTAATAATATTGCTATTGGGGTCAAAATAAATTTCCATCTTATATCACCTCTTATTATTATAGTATATTCTATAATTTCCGTTTATTTATCCACCTTAGACATAAATGGTTATCGATAGTAATATCATTGATACTATTCATACCACTTAACAAACGAATTAATATTTACTCATGATTTTCAAAATATCATTACCATACTTATTTATCTTAGCTTCACCAAATCCTACTACCGCCAGCAATTCATTATTGCTTCTCGGCATTTTGGAAATTAAATCTTTTAATTGGTTATCATTATAAATATAGTATGGTTTTATTTTTTCCTCACGAGGCTTCACTTAGCAAATTTACTGCACATCCAATTATAGAATTTTTCCTTCTCTTCTAGTTGTGGATAATGTGCTGAGTTATCAAATACTATCATCTCATGTGGAGCTTGTCCAGTTAACTTATTAAGGTATACCTCTGCAGCTTCCGGTGAAGTCATACAATCATATTTACCCATTACAAAATATACCGGTATATCTATCTCAGTTACAATATTAGTAATCGGATTTTTCAGTGCTTCCATAATTAGTGCATCTTGATACTTGCCTGATGCTACATAAAAACGAATTGCATCAAGCAAATTATACTCGCTGCCAAGAAGAAAACCCTTTAAATAATCTAAGTTTTCATCAATATTGCGGGCAGCAAATCCATATTTTCGTACATAATTCCGTGGTGTAATTTGATTACCTTTTGAAATTGAATTTTCTAAGGCACTTAAATATGTGACATCGTCTGTATTTCCCACCTCTTTTGCAGCTTCAATACATTTATTTAATCCATCCAGCTCGCTTTCAATAGTGTTTGACATTTGACCTATTCCTATATAAGCACTATACAATTCTGGTTCTTTAGCCGCAGCCATTGTGGCAATGTAAGTTCCATAGGAATGACCTATCAAAATCGCTTGTTCTTGTTTCAAATAATGTTTGATATACTCTGTAAGAGCAATCAAATCATCTACATGAGTAAAGGAAGTTACATCAGAATAGTCAGTTCCGAATTTATACGATTTTCCACTTCCTCGTTGATCGTAATGGACAATAGTAAACTTCTGCTCCAATAAATCCTGATATCCTCTTATATACGGTATTTCCGAACAACATGGTCCACCATGTACAAATACTATAATCGGATTATTACGGTTGCTCCCACGAATCATAACCTCAATGTCTGTTTCGTTAATCTTAATTTTTCGTAACTCGCTAATACTATGTTCATCAGTAATTTTAGGAGTCCATGTAGGAAAGCATAATCCTGCAATGATAAATAACATCAATATAATGCCAAACCATCTTACAACTTTAATTAATCTTTTAATAATTGTGTCCTTCCTTTTCTGAAATACTTTTTTAGATAAATCCTTTTATTGCCTCAACCTTACAGGACTTATCTATCTGTCCACTTAACCCTATACAGGTCTTCTATTGAATTGATATGATTCACAAATGTTAAATATAAATATACTTTAGGTCGGAAGTGGTCATTAATGTGTGTACATATTTAGTTTTATATGTTTCCACCCTCCAATTCTGATGTTTTTATTTATACTCATTCATAGTTAGCCCTCCATTCATCGATTAACTGTTTAATAGACTGCTGACGCTCTATGCGGTC
>DALYNO010000241.1:0-6562 GCA_031975295.1 Anaerocolumna sp.
GTGCCTTATTAGCGGAAGGAATAGATTTGTTATCAATGTAATAACGGAAAACCTTATAAATCAAGGAAAAAACTAATTCATTTATAATTTAATGAAAAATAATAAAAATATATATTGAATAATATTCATTAATCATGTATAATTATGAAAAAACAACAGAGAGATAAGAGTTGTTAAAAAAAGAAAGGTGAGCCGCAAATCTAAAGTTGTTACTGGATGGAGGCTATATCGTAAACTTACTTACGGTATCAAAGGGTGAGGGCATGATTAAAGTTGGAATATTAGGAGCTACTGGTTATGCAGGCGGAGAATTGGTGCGGATACTTTTGCAGCACAGCCAGGTTGAAATTGTTTGGTATGGTTCTAAAAGTTATGTTGATAAGAAGTTTGCACAGGTATTCCGTAATTTTTTTCAAATTGTTGAAGATAAATGCTTGGATGAAAACATGACAGAATTAATGAATCAGGTAGATGTTATTTTTATGGCAACACCCCAGGGACTGTGTGCCTCTATAATAAATGAAGAAGTATTAATGAAAACGAAAGTAATTGATTTAAGTGCCGACTTCAGGTTAAAGGATGTTACTGTATATGAGCAATGGTACGGTATAACCCACAATAGTCCTGGTTTTATTGATGAAGCGGTATATGGCTTATGTGAAATTAACAGAGATAAAATAAAAGATGCTAATTTAATTGCCAATCCGGGTTGTTACCCTACTTGCTCTATATTAACGATATACCCATTGTTAAAAGAAGGCTTAATTGACCCCAAATCTATTATTATTGATGCAAAATCAGGAACTTCAGGTGCCGGAAGAGGTGCTAAAGTGGATAATCTATACTGTGAGGTAAATGAAACTATAAAAGCCTATGGTGTAACAACCCATAGACATACACCAGAAATAGAAGAGCAGTTAAGCTATTTTGCACAAACCAATATTACCCTGAATTTTACACCTCACTTAGTACCAATGAACAGAGGAATCTTAATTACAGCCTATGGAAACCTGATGAAAGATGTGAGTTACGAGGAGATTAAAGCGGTATACCATAAATATTACAAAGATGAGTTTTTTGTTAGGGTTTTAGAAGAAAAGGTTACGCCTGAAACGAGATGGGTAAAAGGCAGTAATTATGTGGATATTAATTTTGCTCTTGATAAAAGAACAAATCGCGTCATTATGATGGGGGCCATGGATAACCTGGTAAAAGGTGCAGCAGGTCAGGCTGTGCAGAATATGAATCTTATGTTTGGTCTTAAAGAAAACCATGGGTTAAATCTAGTTCCTATGTTTCCTTAAGTATATAGACTATTCATATAAAATATAAACGAACTTGCAGGCAAGCCTTTGCAAGTGTCTGAAAGGTATGGTAATGATATGGTGAAAATAGATGGAGGGGTTACTGCCCCAAAAGGTTTTAAAGCAGCGGGTATTTATGCAGGAATTAAGAAAAAGAAAAAAGATATGGCTCTTGTTTACAGTGTGATTCCAGCCAAAGCCTGTGGTACCTTTACAACTAATATAGTGAAAGCTGCACCTGTTTTATGGGATATGAAACTGTTGAAGGAAAGTACAAATATTCAGGCAGTGGTGTTAAATAGTGGAGTAGCAAATGCTTGTACGGGTGCATTAGGTGAAGAAAATAATTATAGAATGGCTGCAGCTATGGGGAAAGCTTTGGGACTAAACGAATTATCAGTGCTCACTGCTTCTACAGGTGTTATAGGTAAGCAGCTGCCTATTGAAGTAATTGAGCAGGGATGCGTTATGCTAAGCCAAGAGCTGGATAGTACCATAGAAGCTGGTAATGATGCGGCTTCTGCCATTATGACAACAGATACTTATGATAAACAATGTGCAGTAACATTTGAAATGAATGGTGAGACCATAACAATAGGAGGAATGGCTAAAGGTTCCGGAATGATTCACCCTAATATGGCTACTATGCTTGGTGTAGTAACAACAGACCTTTCTATCACAAAAGAATTGCTAGAAGAAGCTATTAAAGCAGATGTTGTAGACAGTTTTAATATGGTCTCTGTAGATAGAGATACTTCGACAAATGACAGTTTTATACTCATTGCAAATGGAATGGCCGGTAACCAGATGATTACTGAGAGAAATGAAGCCTATGAAGAGTTTAAGAAAGCACTCCATTACGTAACCACAGACCTTGCTAAAAAGATGGCAGCTGATGGAGAAGGAGCTACAAAACTTTTTGAGTGCCAGGTAATTGGTGCAAAGGATAAAGAACAGGCAGTAACTTTAAGCAAATCCATTATAACCTCCAATCTGGTTAAAACAGCAATTTGTGGAAGTGATGCAAACTGGGGAAGAATTCTATGTGCTATGGGATATGCAGGAGTTGAATTTGATCCGTATAAAGTTGATTTATATATAAAAAGTAGTGAAGGTGAATTAAAACTAGTAGAAGATGGTATGGCAACAGACTATAGCGAAGAGTTTGCTACAAAAATACTTTCACAAAGTGAAGTAACCGCTATAGCGGACATAAAAGCTGGAGAAGGTAAGGCTACAGCCTGGGGATGCGATTTAACCTATGATTACATTAAGATTAATGCAGATTACCGTTCTTAAGGCAAGCAATATATATATAGCTTTTTACAGTAAAGGAAGACGATACAAACCGAATCAAGAATAGAGATAAGAAAGGCTTACACTATGGAACAAATGGATCAAATATTTATAAAAGCACAAACGCTTATAGAAGCGCTACCTTATATACAAAAATTTAATAAAAAGAAAGTTGTAGTAAAATATGGCGGAAGTGCAATGTTAGATGAAAATCTGCAATTAAATGTAATCAAAGATGTTGCGCTTCTTAAATTAGTTGGCATGCAGCCGATTATCGTCCATGGAGGGGGCAAAGAAATCAGCAAATGGGTTAGTTTAATTGGTCAAGAACCTAAATTTGTAGAGGGTCTTAGGGTAACGGATGAGCAAACTATGGAAGTTGCTGAAATGGTACTTGGTAAAGTGAATAAAAACCTTGTACAGATGTTGGAACAGTTAGGGGTAAAGGCAGTGGGGATTAGTGGAAAAGATGGCTCTACTATTACAGTGGATAAGAAATTGGTAAACGGACAGGATATTGGCTTTGTAGGGAATATTACGGAGATTAATCCAGAACTTATCAATACATTAATTGATAATAATTTTATTCCAGTAATTTCACCAATAGGACTTGATGAAAATTACCATGCCTATAATATTAATGCAGATGATGCTGCCTGTGCTGTGGCTTCTGCAATAGGTGCAGAAAAACTTGCGTTTTTAACTGACATTGAAGGTGTGTATACAGATCCTTCGGATAAAAATACATTAATATCAGTGCTTACCCTTGAAAAAGCTGATGAATTGATACAGGAAGGTTTTATTGGAGGCGGTATGCTTCCAAAATTAAAAAACTGTATTGATGCAGTAAGAAATGGTGTATCAAGAGTACATATTCTGGATGGCAGAATGGAACATTGCTTATTGTTAGAGTTCTTTACAAACAGAGGCATTGGAACAGCTATTATCAATAATGAGAGCATACTTTTTGATCACGAAAAACATTAAACTAAAATGGAGGAATGTCTATGCAAGATTATATCAATAAAGCTGAGGAAGTTTTAATGCATACTTACACCAGATATCAAATTGTTCTGGATAAAGGTGAAGGTGTTTATTTATATGATACCAACGGGAAAAAATATCTTGATTTTGGTGCAGGGATTGCTGTATTTGCATTAGGATACAAAAATGATGAATTTAATAGCGCATTAAAAAATCAAATTGATAAACTGATTCATACCTCCAATTATTATTATAATGTACCAGCTATGCTAGCTGGTGAAAAATTATTAAAAGCATCAGGTATGGACAGAGTGTTTTTTACCAACAGTGGTACGGAAGCCATAGAGGGTGCAGTAAAACTAGCTAGGAAATATTATTTTAAAAAGACTGGTATAGCTGATAGTCAAATCATATCGATGCATAATTCTTTTCATGGCAGAAGTATGGGTGCACTTTCTGTCACAGGCCAGCCTAAGTACAGAGAAGCTTTTGAACCGCTCATTGGCGGAACAGTATTTGCGGAATTTAATAATTTAGCGGATGTAGTGAGTAAAATTACGGATAAAACCTGCGCAGTACTCCTGGAACCTGTACAAGGTGAAGGTGGATTATATCCTGCGGATAAAGAATTCCTTGAAGAACTTCGAAGAATATGTAGTGAAAAAGATATCTTACTTATTTTTGATGAAATACAATGTGGTATGGGCAGAACTGGTACAATGTTTGCATATCAGGGCTATGCAGTTTATCCAGATATCATTACCAGTGCAAAAGCTTTGGGCTGTGGTGTTCCTGTAGGTGCTTTTGCGGCTACAAAAAAAGTAAGTGATGCCTTTGAATCCGGTGATCATGGCTCAACCTATGGAGGAAACCCCTTTGTAGGTGCTGCTGTAAACAAGGTGTTTGAATTATATGAAGAGATGAACTTATTAAGTCATGTAAATATGGTCTCCCAATACCTGGAGGAGAAACTTGATCAGCTAAAGGGTAAATATGATGTTATAGTTGATAGAAGAGGAAAAGGTTTAATGCAAGGACTAGAATTTAGTCATCCGGTAAAAGATTATATAAAAACAGCAATGGACAAGGGATTAATCTTATTCTCTGCTGGCCCTAACACAATTAGATTTGTACCGCCTCTCATCATATCAAAAGAAGACATAGACAATATGTATACCATACTCAATCAAGTACTTGCTCATACTAACTAATTATAATACTCACAAACTGACTGTATTCAATCAGGATGATGAAATGATAATATTCTGAAGGAATCTTTCTAGATAATAACATAGAACTAATCAACGCAAAAAATATCCATAAATCATGCAGTGTATAACCGATTTTACCAAAGGGTAGTCAGGCTATATACTGCTTTTTTACAGGCTGACTCTTCCAAAGAGACTAAAAGCAGTACTATCTCAAGTAACACGCACTTCTAAAGTACACTTCTATTTTTAGTATAAAACGCCCTGAAAGAAAACCAGACTTTATGTAAATCTGGATTCTCCTGCATATTTTATCGATAAATGGAAAAACTAACATAATAGATCAATATGTGCAGGGTCTTAATGAGACCTTAGAAAATCATAGGAAGGATTCAAGAAATGGGTTGGATTATAGCGATAATATCAGGTGCCTTAATGAGTATACAAGGGGTACTAAATACAGGAGTTACGAAACAAACAAGTATATGGGTATCTTCTACATTTGTACAATTGACTGGATTCTTGGTTTGTATAGCCGCCTGGTATATTACAGGAAGAGATGGAAACTTACTTGGCGTATTTAAGATAGATCATAAATATATGTTATTAGGTGGTGCTATAGGTGCCTTTATTACGTATACTGTTATCAGAAGTGTGGATACCTTAGGACCAGCGAAGGCAATTATGATAATAGTAACTTCACAGCTTTTAATGGCATATCTAATTGAGGTATTTGGTATATTTGGAGTTGAGCAAGTTAAATTCCAATGGCGCAAACTTCTTGGACTTGCACTCATTATTGGTGGAATATTAACGTTTAAGTGGGATAATTAATCTGATGTATTCTCACCAATCAATCTGATTAAATTGGCAATATTTCTAACGAATTTCTTAAACTTTAATTTATTCAGAAATTTCTATTGTAATAAGAGTTTATTTTATGTAGAATATTAACATGCAATAAGTATTGAGGATACGTATTGTGCAGGCCTTTTTTATGAACGTAAGTGAATAAGAAGGGACATGTGTATGAGTAAAAAGAAATATTTAAAATTATCACTTGTAATAATGTTTATAGTTTTAGCCGGGATTTTATATAGTTGCAGGTCTGGCGGTAAAGACGAGATAGCTTTTATTACTAACAAGGCAGCTGATAGGGAAGATGCAGAACGTAATAATTCCAGTTTTAGTACCCAGATAAAGGAAATAAGTAATACAGAAGATATTGTAGAGGAGAAGGTAAGTGAGAATACCAATACCTCTGATTCAGTTACAGGTAGCAGCAAAACTAAAGAGAGCTCTAATGAGAAGAACGCTTCTAAGTATATTTATGTGCATATTTGTGGAGAAGTCCTAAAACCGGATGTATATAAAGTAAAAGAAAACACAAGAGTCTATGAAGTCATTGCTAAGGCTGGTGGTTTTACAAACCTTGCGGCTGATTCTTATATGAATCAGGCAGCCATTGTAACGGATGGTCAGCAGATCTATATTCCTTCTATGGAGGAAGCTAAAGATTTGCCTGCTGGCATTACTAATATACCCAAGAATGAAAATGCAGAAAATACAAGTAATAAGAATACAGGTACAGTCAATATTAATATAGCAACTGCTGATGAACTAATGACTCTTAGTGGAGTAGGACAGGCAAAGGCGCAGGCAATAATAGATTACCGAAATAGTAATGGTAATTTTCTGACAATCGATGAGATAAAGAATATTGATGGTATAAAAGATGCTGTATTTAATAAAATCAAAGATAAAATCTCT
>DALYNO010000242.1:0-6558 GCA_031975295.1 Anaerocolumna sp.
TCATACTGGCCTGCTTGTTTCATCATACTACTACATGCAAACGATGATTATATAAACATTGCCCAGGTACGCACTATACCATCCGGCTTCTGTTATATTGCATTCCTATATCCATACCTATTTGATACATACTTCTATTACCTGATATATAATCTTTAACTGTTTAAATTTTATCTTTGGGAGAATATGCATATATTCTTCCCATAAAAAATACCTCCAAAGTAGTTTATGGTTAATTACCATGTCTACTTTGGAGGTATCCTATCAATTGCGACAGCCCATACTTTATATTTTATAGATCAAATTATTTTGCTGCTTTTGCTTTATCTTCAGCAGCTTTTCTTAAAGTTGCTTCATTCATTTGCCATTCAATACACTTATCATATCCATATTCTTTTGCTTTCGCTTTAAATTCAGTTATGATAGAATCAAATTCAGCATCGTCTTTAGCATAAATAGCATTCCAGGAATAAGTTTTGATACACTCTTTTACCTGATTCCAAGTAGTTGTAAGTTCATCATCTTTAACACCTGTAGAATAGTTAGTTGCGATAGAAAGTGAGGAACGACCATCATCTAAGTTGTGATCTTCACTTAAATAACCAGTTTTATCTTGCCAATCTTTTTTAGCAACAGATACTTGTTTTGTTAATGTGTTTTTCCAGAATAAATAATTAAATGTTTCACCATTTCCCTCAGGATTGATACTGTCAAGCGCCCAAGTAGTATTGTTCATTTTAGGTTCACCATCTACATATTTACCAGTATATTCTCCACCAGTTAATTCTGTCTGTGTATCAGCTTTGATAGTTGCACCAAGATCAGTTAAGAATGCATTACCACTTTCATCATAATCCCAAGTTAAACCTTGAGGACCATAGTTATAAGTCATAACACCTTCAGGAGTACTTAACCAGTTAATGATTTCCATACATAATTCAGGATATTCTGTATTTGCACCAATAGACCATACTCTGTTACCGCCATAAATATTTAAACCATAAGTAAGAGTTTTCATGTCATCTGCTGTTAAAGCAAACATACCTTTTCCTTCAGCAGTACGTGCTTCTGAATTGTAAAGTGAAGCGCCCAGGAATGTAAAAATATTAAATATAGCTGCACCATCAGTATAAGCATCACAAGCTTCGGCATAAGTTTGTGTCATAGAGTCTGGATCAAGTAAACCTTTTTGGTATAATTGATTGTAGAATTTTAAACTTCTAAGGTACATACTGTTATCGTCAAGAATTGGTTGTGCTGTTTGTGTATTTACATTATATAATGTGAAACCAAATTCATCATATCCATATAAAGCACCTAATGCTTTTACATACATAACCATATCGCCATCCCAATCTTTAAATAAGGACATTGCATAGGTTTTAGCACCTGAGTCAGAAGTTGGATTTGCTTTAACCATTTGTTCAAGTAATGGTATATAATCTTCTAATGTAGAGATTTTTGGATAATCTAAAGCTTTATATAAGTCCCATCTGATATCAGGATGATAAAAGAAGGATTCATGTTCTTGTGTACTGGAACCTACACTGTGACCAAAACCATAAACTGTTCCATCAGAAGATAAACCAGCATTTTTTTCAAGAGCTGTTTGCATGTTTGCTTTGATAGTAGGGCCGTAATCAGAAAGAATATCATCTTCATTCCAATCCAATAACATACCTGCTTCAATTGCTTGTTTGTATTCATCACCATCTTGACCGAATAGAATGAGATCTCCTAAATCACCAGACTCCATACGAGTTGCGAATACACCATCACCAGATGGTATGATGTTTAATTTTACATTAAACTTATCTTTCATTACCTTACCAAACCATCCGATTTGCTCACCAGAATAGTTAGCTAACTGGCTGTATACTGTTAAAGTAACTTCTTCCTCTGGAACTGCAGATAAAGGTTCCGTTACCTCAGGAGTTGTTTCCTCTTTGTCAGCTTCTTCTGTAGCTGGTTGTGTTACTTCAGGTTCTTTTGTAGTGTCTTTTGCTTTACATCCCCATAAGCCAAAACACATTACTACTACTAAAAGTAGAGATAAAATCTTTCTTGCATTTCTCATAAATTACCCTCCATTATATTTAATTTATTTAGAGCATAAGTGTAAATTCGTCACTTCATGACTTTATTATTTTCATGCATACACAATCAGTTTAATCCTTTGCACTTATGCCAAAAATCTTAAAAATTAGTTTCCAAACTATTTTTAACCCTTAACCGCTCCTATCATAATACCTTTTTGGAAGTATCGTTGTAAGAATGGATAAACAAATAATATTGGAATAATAGATACCATTGCTACTGTAAATTTAATTGTTCTTAAGTTTAATGCCTGCTGTACCATACTTGAAGTAACACCACTACCAGAACTCATTAGAGCTGATAGGTTAGAGGATTGGTTCAAGTAAATGTATAATCTGTACTGTAACGTATATAGTTCTGGTTTAGAACCCATTAAAATCATAGAATCCGTAAAGGAATTCCAATGTCCTAATGCCCCAAATATTGCAATGGTTGCAAGAATCGGTTTACTAAGGGGGAAGATAATTGCCTTAAATCTGGATAAATATCCGGCACCGTCTATTGCTGCACTTTCTTCTAATTCCGCAGGAATGGATTCTATATAGGTTTTAACCAATATAATATTATAAGGTGCCACAATTGCAGGGATAATATATGCCATGAAGTTATTGGTAAGTCCAAGCATAGACATATTTAAATACCAAGGAATCAAACCTGCATTAAAATACATGGTTATAACTAAAAAGCGGTACCAGAATTTCTTGCCCCACATCTCATTTTTTGTAACAAGATAACCTACAAAAGCTGAGGCTAATACCATGATAATTGTTCCAATAACGGTTCTGGCAATGGATACAATAACGGAAGTTCCTAAGTTATTAACACTTGCTAATGCAAGGTAGTTACCGAAATGGATACCCTTAGGTATAAATTTAATTAAGCCTGCTTTGGTTAATTCATTATCACTAATTGTATTAATAAACAGATAATAAAATGGGAAGATACAAATTAACGTAAATAATCCAAAAAATGTATAGTTAATAATATTAAATACAATATCTCCAGGAGTAGATCGAAAACCCTTTTTGCGTCTTTTAACTAGTGTGTTACTTTTTATATTATTCGACATTTTACACCCCTCCTATATGATACTTTCTTTACGAACAGCTTTTGAAAGCGCATTTGCAAAGAATAAAAGTGAAACACTGACAATGGATTTAACCATACCTACTACAGTTGCTAACGGTATATTACCAGAACCGCCGGAGCCTAAACCTAACAGATAAACGTATAAATCCAGCACTTCTATGGTTTCCTTATTAGCAGAGTTCTTAAATACAAAGTATTGATCCATACCGTTACTTAATATACCTGCAATTGCTAACATCAATAATACAAAGTAAGTAGGTAGTAAACCAGGTACTGTAATATACCACATCTTCTTAAAGCGTCCGGCACCATCCACAGTAGCTGCTTCATAAAGCTGTTGATCGATTCCTGAAATAGCTGCCAGATATATAATTGCACCCCATCCAAGACCTTTCCATAATCCCCATAAAAGCATCTTAATCCAGATGTGATCTGAACCTAATAAGAAGTTAACACCTTCTTTGATAACTCCTAAGTCAATTAAGAAACGATTGATAAAACCTTCTGTTGAAAATAAAGCAAAAGCAAAGGCATATACTAGTACCCAACTGATAAAGTTTGGAATAGTGGTAAAGGTTTGTACAAGCTTTCTATATCTTGTAGCTCTAATTTCAGATAAAAATATTGCAAAGGCTAATGGAATAAAAGAAGTTGCAAGACTTAATCCGCTCATAGCCAGGGTATTTTTAAGAACTCGTAAAATATCGTTTCTGGTAGCAGGGTTACCTATTAAATAATTAAACCATTTAAATCCTACGAAATTCTCCATGGAAAGTCCAAGACCTGGTTTATAATCAAAGAATGCATAACGCCATCCCCATAAAGGTAAATAGGAGAATACAAAAGCCAATACGATAAATGGCATAAATAATAAAAACAAATAATATTTAGGCAACATAACGAATTTATCTTCTTTTGTTGGCTTTGGCAATGCTAAGTAAGATAGTAAGGATAGAACTGTATTAATAAGAACTAATATTAACAATACATAAATCCCTAAGGGGAGACTTGGTTCTACTCTTTTTAAATTAGAGCTATTAGAAAAAGCAGTATATACATAAAAAATACCACCAAGACCGATTATACTTACAAGAGAACTGAGCAAAGAAATAAATGTACTTAATTTCTTAAATTTAATTTCTCCCAGACTTAATGCTCCTCCAATGCTACAT
Organism: Anaerocolumna sp.; assembly: GCA_031975295.1. Classification (GTDB taxonomy): domain Bacteria; phylum Bacillota; class Clostridia; order Lachnospirales; family Lachnospiraceae; genus Anaerocolumna. Next base: position 4,359 of record DALYNO010000242.1, read on the forward strand.
CCTATCAATCCCAAAGAAGTAACCATTGATGAGATAAATAAAATATACACATCACTTCTTTCTACCCATTCTTTTGTTAATGCTCTCTTAAATCCTGAAGACATTGTGGCGTAAACGAAACCAGAAGTAAATAGTGATAAATTTTTATTTATCAGCCCACTGATTTTTGCCGGATTAAGAGCAGGAACAAACATACTAATTGCAAGTAGAACTATAACAATCCTTAATCCATACAATAAATAATTAGTTATGTCAATTTTTTTCTCCTGATTCATGCCGATTTCCTCCAACTATTTCTGTAACATAGCTATATTTTATCTGTAATCCATAAAAGAAACCACCCTAATATATGGTGAAAAAACACCCTAATATTTATATATTTTAAACAGAACTAACACTAAATATCACTGGTTTATTGTATAAAAAAAGAAGTATACAAAAAATTCGTATACTTCCGTTGTGAATCATTTACAATCCTTGTGTTTATATATCGTTAAACATATACTATTCTCCATCACGCTTTGATTAACGTTGCTAACTTTGTTTGAATTCTTTTGGGCTAATTCCAACATACTTTTTAAACTTGGAATAAAAGTAATCAATGTTTCCGTATCCTACTTGTTCTGAGATCTGATAAACCTTTAAATCTGTTTCCTGTAATAATCTTTTAGCATTTTTTATACGAATGGAATCCAGAATATTATTGAAATTTTCCCCGATTTCCTTCTTAAATATTTTACCAAGATAGGCACTGTTATAATTAAATAACTTTGCCATTCCTTCCAGTTTTAAATCCTGTGCATAGTTTTTTTCCATATATGCGACCATTCTTTTGGCAACATTTTCAGCCAGTGACAGACTAAGCCGCTCTGCTGCCTCCAAACAAAAAGAAAGGACTAGTTCCATTAATCCATTTAAACTATAAGCTCCTTTAATCCCCTCAGTAAAAATCTTATAACTCTGAATAGTATCCTTATTTAATTCATATCTTTTTTCTAACATACTATATAAAAGGGACATATTATGTACAAGTTGTACTTTTATTTCCCATTCCTTTAATAATTTACCTCTAAAAAAATCTTTCATTTCCATTACTACATTTTTGATACTGTTTGTATCCCCTATTTCTATATAGCTTAGTAACCTTTCATAAAAGTTATCAGCTTCACGAATGGTACAATTATTAAGCACTTCTATTCCTACTCCATCTTTGTCTTTAAAAAGGAATTCATACTCAGATAATAACCTTGCACATTCATAAGAGAAATGAATATCTTCCCAATTGGCCACATTATGGCCTACTGTAATAAAGAATCCTTCACCAAATCGTTTTTTCATTCTTTCATTATTTTTAAGCAGGACCCTTAGAACATCCTCATATCCTTGTCCTTTGCAAATTAACACAAGTTTCTCATCCACTGTAACTTTATCAACCTGTCCAATTTCCTTTAGCATACCATCAATCTTATCCTGATTTAGACTATTATCTGCGTATCCGTCCTTATATTTTAACACGGCCACACAGAAATTATGGTATTTAAAATCCATGCCATACAGTTTTATTTCTTTACGTAAACTCTCCTTGTCCTCTGTATATAACAAAAGACGATATAAAACCTCTTGTCTTGCCTTTAATTCACTTAAGGTATAATAGTCATCAAGATTCTTTTTGGCATCTAATTCAGCTACTACCTCTATCACATTTTCTAATAGTTCATCTTCATCTATGGGTTTTAATAAATACGCACGAACTCCTAGAGAAATAGCAGACTTGGCGAATTCAAAATCCGAATACCCAGTTAGGATTATAAATTTTCCTTCAAAACCTGATTTTTTAGCTTCTCTTATTAATTCAATCCCACTAAGTCCTGGCATTTTTACATCAACTAATACTAAATCAGGTGCATAGTCAAGTACTTTTTTTAAACCGTCTTTACCATCTATTCCTTCCTGACAGATTTCAAAATTATAATCTTCCCAAGGAATTAAGTTTTTAATTCCTTCTCTGACAATCATTTCGTCATCAATAATCATAACCTGGTACATATTATCATTTGCTCCTTCCCTAATACAATATAATCATAGATTCATGTATCTGATACATATAGGATCTTTCATGAAGTAAACACTATTGACTCATATCTTCTGGTAAATCAATAATGACTGTGGTACCCTGATTCTCTGTACTATCAATCCACAA
>DALYNO010000243.1:0-6492 GCA_031975295.1 Anaerocolumna sp.
AGAATCATCTATATGTACAAACGGAGATTCGAAACTACCTGATTAAGATGAAGGGGATTAAGGATGCTTCGGTAACTTATGTACCCCAAGACACCACTTATAGTGTGCTTTCGGAAAGACAAGATTATCCGGCAAGCGTTGCATTGACCATTTCTGATGATTTTCAGCTTTCTACAGCTACAGCAGTTGCAGAATATGTTGCGGCTGCCATCGGAAATGAATCTACTGAAAAAATTAAAATTATTGATCAAAATGGTAATTTGTTATTTGGTGGTAAAGATGATTTATATTCAGGAAATGCATCGTCTGTATTAGAATATCGTGAAAAACTCCAAAATACTTATAATAATAACATTTATATGATGATGATGAAACTAGGATATGATGAAGTACAACCTATGTTTAATTGGGTGCTTAATATGGATAAAGTTACCCAGTTATATACAGAACAGATTCCGGCAGAAGGATCAGATCAAGGGTTGTATAAGAATTATTATTCTTATGAATCAGAGAATAGTTCAGCCACAAGTGGTGGAACGCCTGGTACTGATTCTAATGATGAGACCAGTTATCCTGTAGATACGGGTAATGGAAATGGGTCTTCTGTAACAACTACACAGATAGAATACTTACCTAGTGAAAGAGTAACGAATACTGAGTTTGAAGTTGGAGCAGTCATTCCAGAACAATCCTCAGGCAGTATCGTTATGACAAAAGTTGTTACATATACAGAAGAACAATTAAAAGCACAAGGTTTGCTAGATAGTACAACTTATGCGGCATATCAGATGGCAAATAAAGATCCAAAACAGATAGAGATTGGTCAAGATGTTTATAATATGGTTTCTCTGGCAACAGGTATTGCAGTTGATAAAATATCTATTATTGCCTATGAACAGCCAGTTTATTTACCTGCAGCCGGTTCTAATTTTGATTGGACTTTCTATTTACAAATAATATTAGCGGTTGCAATTGTTGGACTACTTATTTTTGTAGTATTTAGAGGAACATCTCCTGTTGAAGTAACAGAGTTAGAGCCAGAATTATCTGTAGAACAGTTACTTGCAACAACCAAAGAAAATCAGTCCTTAGATGATATAGAATTCAGTGAAAAATCTGAAGCGAAGAAGATGATAGAAAAATTTGTGGATGAGAATCCAGATGCCGTTGCTCAACTACTTAGAAATTGGTTGAATGATGAATGGGGTTGAAATTAGGAGGATAGCATATGGCTAAGAATATGGAAATAACGGGATTACAAAAGGCTGCTGTGCTACTTATTGCCCTGGGACCTGAAAAATCATCAAATATTTTTAAACATCTAAAAGAAGATGAAATAGAACAATTAACCTTAGAAATCGCAAATACCAGAAGTGTTTCTCCAGCAACTAAGGAGCAGGTATTAAATGAATTTTATGAAATTTGTTTGGCTCAGCAATATATTGCTGAGGGTGGTATTGCTTATGCGAAAGAACTGCTTGAAAAAGCATTGGGTGAAGATAAGGCAAAAGATGTAATTGGTAAATTAACAGCCTCCTTACAAGTTCGTCCTTTTGAATTTGTCAGAAAGACAGATGCGAGTCAGATGTTAAACTTTATACAGGATGAGCACCCTCAGACCATTGCTCTTATCTTATCCTATCTTTCCTCTAGTCAGGCATCAGCAATTATTTCAGCGCTGCCTCCGGACAAACAGGCTGATGTGGCAAAACGTATTGCGCAGATGGATCGAACCTCACCAGATGTTATTAAGGAAGTAGAAAGAGTACTTGAGAGAAAGCTATCTTCTTTGGTAAATCAAGATTACACCATTGTTGGTGGTGTAGATTCCATTGTTGCTATCTTAAATACAGTGGATAGAGGAACAGAAAAACATATTATGGAAACTCTTGAAATTGAAGAACCAGAATTGGCTGATGAAATCAGAAGAAAGATGTTCGTATTTGAAGATATCTTATCACTTGACGATAAATCCATTCAAACAGTTCTGCGAGAAGTTGACAATAATGAATTGGCAGTTGCTCTGAAATCTGCAAATGAAGAAGTTCAAAATGTTATCTTTAGAAATCTTTCCAAACGTCTTGCTGCTATGATAAAAGAGGATATGGACTTTATGGGTCCTGTAAGATTAAAAGATGTAGAAGAAGCACAACAAAAGATTGTAAATATTATAAGGAAATTAGAGGACTCTGCTGAAATTATTATTTCAAGAGGCGGAGGTGATGAAATAATTGTCTAATCTTATTAAGTCAAGATATGTATATGTCAAGGAAGAAGAGAAGAAGATAATTGATTCCAACAGCCGTATAGAAGAACTGAGAAGTCTATATGCTGCTTCCATAAAAAAACCTGTTAATAACCTGAACGAACCCAAAGAACCAGTAAGTTCTACTGGTGGTTTTGTAGAAGGTCTGCACTTTCAGGTTATTGAAACAACGGTGCCACCCACTGAGTCAGTAGAGGAAGAGGTATTAGAAGACCCTGCCGAAATAGTTCATAAAGCTGAATTAGAAGCCAGACAAATAGTGGAAGAGGCAAGAGCCCAGGCTATAGAAGAAAGTACTAGAATTATGGAAGAAGCAAAACAAAAAGGCTATGAAGAGGGCTATAAACAAGCAATCACAGAAGGTGATGTACTAAAGCAGGAACTGAAGGTCAAAGCAGAAGAGATGGAGCTGGAATTTCAGCGTGCTGTTAAGAATCTGGAACCTGAATTTGCAGAAATAGTTTCCCTCCTGGTACAGAATATGACAGGTATTTATGTACAGGACAAAAAAGACATTATTCTCTATCTTCTCCATAAAGCTATGTTACATGCAGACAATAGTAAAGTGTATCATATTAAGGTTTCTAGTGAGGATTACGAACAGGTGCTTGCTGACCGAGAAAACCTCATGGATATTATCACCAAGGGAAGTGTTGTGGAAATAGGCCTTGATAAAACTTTAGAAAAGAATCAATGTGTTATAGAAATGGATAACGGAATAATTGATTGTAGTTTAGATGTCCAGCTTGAAGCTTTGAAACAAGATTTAAAACTACTTTCCATACAGACGGAATAAAGGCAGGTGTAGTTTATGGCAGATCTTTTAAAGTATAGAGCATTGATAGACAAGACATATGAAAAGCAGCTGGGGAAGGTAGTAAAAGTAGTAGGACTTGCCATAGAATCTATTGGACCTAAAGCAAATTTAAATGATTTATGTGTTATTGTATCACAGGACAAAACAGCGAGAATAATGGCTGAGGTAGTTGGGTTTAGAGAAAATAGAATACTGCTTATGCCTTATGACAATATAGAGGGTGTTGGAGTTGGCAGCACCGTTGAGACCATGAAAGAACCATTAAAGGTGTTAGTAAATGATTCTCTGTTGGGAAAAACATTAGATGGGCTTGGTAGACCCATTGATGGTACTGAAATTACATCTGGTACTGGATATTCTGTAGAAGCGGATCCACCAGACCCTTTAAAGAGAAAACTGATAGAAGATGTACTGCCTCTTGGAGTAAGAGCAGTAGATGCAATGATAACTGTTGGAAAAGGTCAGAGAATTGGTGTATTCGCTGGTAGTGGTGTAGGTAAAAGTACGCTACTTGGTATGTTTGCCAGAAATACACAGGCAGATATCAATGTTTTTGCGCTTATAGGTGAACGAGGCAGAGAAGTTAAGGAATTCATCGAAAGAGATTTGGGTGAGGAAGGTATGAAACGTTCTATCATCGTAGTTGCAACTTCTGATAAACCAGCTCTGATTAGAAAAAAAGCCGCTAAAACTGCTACTGCCATTGCAGAATATTTTAGAGATCAAGGAAAAGATGTACTTTTAATGATGGATTCCTTAACTCGTTTTTCAATGGCGCAAAGAGAAATAGGACTTGCCTCCGGGGAACCCCCGGTATCCAGAGGATACCCACCCAGTGTATATGCTGAAATGCCGAAACTTTTAGAAAGGGCAGGTAATTCAGAAGTTGGTTCTATAACTGGTCTTTATACAGTATTAGTAGACGGTGATGATTTTAATGAACCGATTACAGATACTGCCAGAGGTATTTTAGATGGACATATTATGCTTACAAGAAAATTAGCACATAAAAATCATTATCCTGCTATTGATGTATTACAAAGCATATCCCGTGTAATGTCTGCTGTTGCAACAAAAGAGCATAAAGCTTTAGCCGGTAAGCTAAAAAATGTTTTGGCGACTTATAATGAAGCAGAAGATTTAATCAATATCGGTGCCTATAAAAATGGTTCAAATAAAAATATAGACTATGCCATTTCTAAGATAGAAGAGATTAATTCTTTCTTACAGCAAGATGTTAACGAAAAGCAAAGTTTTGAGCAAATCATGGAATCTTTAGCAAATTTATTTGAAGAATAGGAATATTGGTATGGCGAAATTTATCTATAAGATGGAGAATATCTTAGGCATAAAATATAAGATGGAAGATCAAGCTAAAGTGGCATATGGAGTGGCTAAAAAAAAGCTATCCATAGAGGAAGAAAAACTCTTTTCCTTAAAGAAAAAACTAACCCTATATCTGGAGAAAACCAGAATTATTATGCAAACAAGACTTGATTTAACTGAATTAAAGAGTTTAGGACAAGCTGTAGAAATCACCAAAGGTCACATTAAAGTGCAGGAATTGGCTGTGAAAAGAGCAGAAAATCATGTAGAAATTATGAGAACAAGACTAAATGGTGCAATGCTTGAGAGAAAAACACATGAAAAGCTAAAGGAAAATGCTTGGAATGAATTTTATTTAGAAGTAGAGTCAGAGCAAAGAAAAGAAATAGATGAATTAGTCAGCTTTAAATATAATAACCCTGCCGATGCTATATAAGTTGAATGAAGTTTTGTATATTTGGACAGGCGTAAACTAAAATTCAACTTATTTAGGAGGAATATAAATGGCACGAAACAAAGAGAAAAATGATGCGTCTGAAAATAAAAAAGGATTTCTTGGTAAGATTATTACAGCAGCACTGGTTCTGCTGATTATTGCTATATGGCTAGCAGTTTTTGCTGTGTTAATAAAGTTGGATGTTGGTGGGTTAGGAAATTCCGTTCTGCGTCCTTTACTTAAGGATATACCTGTAATTAATAAAGTGCTTCCTGCCGTGGATGAAGAGCAAATTGCTTACGAAAATGATTATCCTTATAGTACTTTAAAAGAAGCTGTTGAAAGAATTAAAGAATTAGAAGCAGAAAATAAATCTTTAGCAGAGAATGATACAACGGATGCCAGCAAAATACAGGAATTGAATTCAGAAGTTAATAGATTAAGAGAATTTGAAAATGATCAAATAGCATTTGAAGAAAGAGTAAAAGAGTTTGATGAAAAAGTTGTTTTTGCAGAAGCTGCACCGGATATCTCTGAATACAAGACATATTATGAGAGTATTGATCCAGCCAATGCAGAAGAAATATACAGACAAGTAGTAGAGCAACTGCAGTATTCCAAAGCAATACAGGAAAAGGCAGATATCTATAGAAAGATGAAGCCTGCACAAGCAGCACAAATTCTTGAAACAATGACTGGAGATATTGATTTGGTGGCCAAGATGCTGCTGACCATGAGACCTTCTGAAAGTTCTTTAATCTTAGGAAATATGGACGCAACCGCTGCAGCTAAGATTACAAAGAAAATGTTTGATTTGGATGAAGAACTGCTGAATAACTAGTGGCTTATAGCGTTTTACGCATAAGTATAAATATTCTTAAGGAAAGGAGGAGCAAATAATGTTGACTGCAAATATAAAAGCACAAAGTATGAATCAACTAGACACAACCAAAGCATCAAAGACTGCGGGTTCAAATAGTAAAAGTAATAAAACATCATTTGATGATTTCATGAATTCATCTTCAAATGATAAAAATACCAGCAAGTCTGTTGAAGTTTCTGCAAAAGAGGAAAGAATAACAAGTTCTCAGCCTAATGGAATTACGAAAGGTAAGGATGATGTTTTAGACACAAAAGACTATTATCATAACTCTTTCGTAGAAGAACAAAAGGAAAATATTGATACAGTAGACGGCGATACTGAAAATATGTCAGCAATGCTGGAGAATATGGCTAGTCTTATAGCTGCTTTACAAGAAACTATATCACAGGTTCTTGGAATTTCAAAGGAAACTCTTAATCATGCTATGAATGAGTTGGGATTTGAACCTGCTGATTTGTTAAACAACGATAATCTAAAACAACTTGTGTTATTTCTGAACAATAGCCAGGATGTGACAGATCTTTTAACAGATGAGAACTTGGGTAATTCGTTAAAACAACTGTTGGATACAGTGAATCAGTTTAAAATGGATCATGATTTATCCAATGAAAAAATAATTAGTTATCAGGAAACGGTTCACCAAACAGCTGCTATTATCAATGAAGTAGTTGAGAATGCAGATAATCCAGTGGAAGCTGAGCCTAAGATTATCCTTGTGAAAAACGAAGTAAAACCAGTGGAAGCAGATCAGGATAACAGTGAAT
>DALYNO010000244.1:0-1061 GCA_031975295.1 Anaerocolumna sp.
CGTATCCTTTACCTTACGTACAATCACTAACCCTTCTTGCTCTAAACCATCTATTACGCTTATTTTGCCATTTGTTGTAGCAACATAAGCATCTCCACTATAAGCCGCACCAATTACTTCATTCATAGCCCAGTGTGCACTCATGGCACCAGCGATATTTTCTCCTTTCAGACCAAAAGTGTCTAAAGTGTCTAAATTCATCACATAATATGCTGGATCACCTAAGGTAAATTCGCTATATAACAAATATTTTTTATCTGCGGAGAGAGTGGCTTCACCTAAATTTGTATCCTTTTGTTCCTTTAATAATTTATATTCTTTTGTGTGAATATGATAAAGATATAAACTCTTAGGATAAGAATCCGCTAACTCTGCTAACGTGATTTTACCTAGGGCTTCATTCTCCTTGGAGACTATTACAGTCTCATCGTTTAACCATGCTGAGATATTTGCATTTTCAATTTGATCAATTTTATCTACAGTTACAACTGGTGTTATTTGCTCCTCATTTTCCAAATCCTTTTCTGAGTCTTTGACTGTATCTTCCTCTTTATCTATTACTGTTATGGTTTTACCAGGTTCTTTGATTGTTTCCCTATTATTATCTACTTTATTACAACCAGTAACCGTTAAAACTGCTGTGATTACACAGAACACTTTAATTAATTTTGCATAGCTCATATTTATTACCTCCTTGATATACCTATCTTATCAAGTATTTGTTTCAATTTAATATACTTATGTTTCTAAAATGTAAACATTTATATCAATTCTGTTTAGGAAAAGAAATCAAAAAGGTGGTTCCCTCTGCATTGGAACTTTGTATCGTTATTTTACCTCCCTGTACATTTACATGCGTTTTAACTAACGACAGACCAAGTCCTGCACCACCATTTTCTCTTGCTCTGTTTTTATCTACAGTAAAAAACGGATCAAATATATTGCCTGCTACTTCATTAGGTATCCCTATACCAGTATCAGAGATTTCCAGGATTACCTCTGCGCCTTTTATATAATTACTGATACTAATGTTACCACCCTTTTTATTATATTTTATGGCA
>DALYNO010000244.1:1071-6481 GCA_031975295.1 Anaerocolumna sp.
GGCATTGTCTAAAAGGTTCACCAGAATAATCACCATACTGTCTTTATCCGCCAAAACAAATGCCTCCACCAATTCAGTATTTAAACTCAGACCAAATTTATGAATCTTACCCTGCATTGGTTTTATAACTGAAAGAATTAGTTCTTTCATATTGATACGTTCTTTTTTGTATTCAAAATCATATTTTTCTAAGGCAGCCAATTGTAACACCTTATCCACCATTTCATATAGTCTTATGGTTTCGCTTTTTATATTTTCAATAGATGTCTCAAGTAATTGTGAATCGTCAGGATACATCTCCAGTAAATCAATATATGCCTTTATTGAAGTTAAGGGGGTTTTAAATTCATGTGTAACATTACCTATAAATTGCTTTTGCTCTTTATCCAATAGAGATAATTTATGAACTGCTAAGGTAAGGTTGCTTTGCTCATGCTCCATAGCCTTAATTGTACTTTGAATCTGTTCACTCATTTTACGGATGCCAGCACTAAGTCTACCCATTTCATCTTTGCGCTTCAATACAGGAATTTCATAATTACCTTCCCCTATTTGATCTACAGCATTTAAGAGCTTAATAATACAATTTGCAAAGTAATTAAAATAAAAATATGCTAAGATAAAACTACCTATAAATACCAATGCTCCTATACTATAAAACATGGTCTTTATCTGATTATAAAATTCTATATTATCGGTGAGAGAATAATAAAATAGTATGACTCCCACCTGATCTTTACCAACCATTAATGGAGTAAAATAGTATAGGGTATTGGTCTCCACCATGTATGAGGTTTTGTGGGACAATGCATACCCCAGAGGCGTTTTAATATTCTCCAGTTCTACTATGGATAACTTTTTATTGATAGACCTACCTTCTATATCAAATAACACTACTTGCTGACCACTGATCATTTCTATCTGCTTAGCAAAATCACTTCCTTTGTTTGTTAGAAATACCTGAGGTGCTTTGATTGCTTCTGCTAATATATTCTGTAAGAAGAATGTATTAGCAATATTACCTTGTTCCTCTAAAAATTCTTCATATTGCCTCTGTTGATTGGTTTGAATACCTTCTAAAACAAAATGACTAATAAGGAAAAGTGTAAATAGTAAAAGAGCCGTAAGAAAAATACTGAATTTTAACTTTATACTAGTTTTCACCCATGCCCCCTATACTTTTATAACCAATTCCATGGACAGTTTGTATGATAGTATCATAATCAACACCTAATTTTTTTCTGATTCTCTGAATATGAATATCCACTGTTCTGGTTCCGCCAAAATAATCCATTTCCCATACGAGGTCTAAAAGCTGCTCTCTTGTATATACTCTTCCAGGGGAGGCTATGAGTAAAGCCAATAAATCATATTCTTTTGGTGTTAGATCTAATTGCACATCCCCGGCATAGGCAGTTCTGTTTACAGTATGAATCAATACGCCACCAAGGGATAATTCCTTTGACTCCTTTTTATTTGTTACTGCCTGCATTCTTCTAAGCAGAGATTTTAATCGGGCAAGAAGTTCTCTCATATCAAAGGGTTTGGTCATATAATCATCTGCGCCTAGCTCAAGACCCAGTATTTTATCCACTATATCTTCTTTGGCAGTTAGCATGATAACACCTTTATGCTCTTTTCTTGGCAAACTTTTCAATATTTCAAAACCATCTAATCCAGGAAGCATAATATCTAAAATTAATGCATCCGGACTAAATAGTTCATATTTTTTTAAGGCTTCCAAACCCTCATATGCTGTTTCTACTACATATCCTTCTCTTTTGAGAGCATAGCAGATGGCATCTGAAATTTTTTTTTCATCTTCAATAACCATGATTTTTTCATTCATAGGTTCACCTCCAATTTCCCACATTATTTCTAAATCAGAACAATCTAACGAGGTTCTTTTATTTGCTTATTTCTTTATTGTTTATCTCTTTATTTGCTTATTTCTTTATTTGCTTATTTCTTTATTTCCTTATTTCTTTATTTGTTTATTTGTTTATTTTTTAAATTTTACATTTTTTATTATTTGATAGAGTTCCTTAGAACTAGCAGCTTCCTCTTCAGTAATGTCTTTTGTCATCTGATATCTGGCAGTCTGGTAGAGTGTACTAAAATCCTCTGATACTTTACATTTATTGTCCTTATCTCCATCTAAGGCTGCTTTATATTTGTTATGAATATCCCAAGCAGTATCCTCTGCACTTACTTGCACCTGTTTTGTCTGCAGCCACAGCATATATTTTCCATAATAATATCTTATTGATTCTCTTGTATTTTTAGGAGGTTTTCTTCTGGAACTTTTTCTTTCGCGTCCTAACTCATCAAGGCTTTCTCTTATCTCTTCAATACCACTAGGAATATGTTGTATATATATCCTCCCTCTAATCCAGCGAAAGAAGAGAAACAAAATGACTATGGCACCTATGGCACCTAGAAAATATAATATTGGTAGTATACTAAAATGATTTCTTTCAACAATTGTCAGTGCTTCTGTTGTTTTACCAATCATATCACTCAGTTGGGTTTTGGCTTGATTTGACCTGTTACCAGCTGTAATGAAGTCTAACAAAAAGACCCCTAAATAGGCAATCGCAATAATAACTATACCAACTATTGTAAATAAAAATATAACCACTGGTGCAATTATATTAAAATAAAGTAATTTGATTCCTTCTACTACATGGACTGGGGCTTTTAACAGCGTGAGGCATATACAGATTAGAAGAAATAACATAATTTCAATAAACTGCTGCTTTTCATAGGTTTTCATCTGCTCCATTTCATTGCCCACTCGCAGATTACGTAAAAGAAAAATTGTACTTATCAGAAAGCAAACCAAATAATTGATTATCGCTCCAAAAGCATTACTAAGTTTTGAGAAATGAAATAACATAAACAGAATCAATATAATAGAAAGAACTGCTATCCTCTTTAACCTATCTACCAACTCTCCTCGACTTAGAACATAGCGGTTAAATATGATTTCATATGCAAAATATGCCCAAATGATACAAAACATAATCAATTCTTGCAGGGGTAAAGATGCAAAAATCAAATATAAAAGTGGAAGAGCAACCAAACATACATATTTTACTTTCTTATTCTTATCACATAGTGAAATAATCAATGTTGTAAATAGCAGTATAAGAAAATCACCAATGAATATATGATGGTTTAGCAGATAGGCCAGCAGGAATCCACCTATCAGAAAACAAAAACTCAGGTCAAAGATCAACTTATACATTTTAGATAACATGTTTATCCACCTCCATTAATTCAGATGCATACATAGGATAGATCTGACTTCCCAGCTTATTGTGTAAATGATTCACCAAGGTTCTCCTCTTTTCATTTTCAAGGGGGGCAACATAAAAAATAGTATTTTCACCATTATATTTTGAAATTGACATATTATATAAATCATTCATATCAGTAAATGTATTTGGTTCTGCTTGGCCAAGGGTGTTTAAAAGCATAGTAAAGTGATGCGAACCCTGTCCCGGCTTTTCCAATGCTTCACTGACAGTATTCCCACTGCGGTTATAAGTATTTGATAGCAAACGGTATGATATCTTTTTATGCTCCATATATTCTGCTATGGTTCTAACAAGAGAATAGCAATATTCTAACTCTTGTGTATGAATACCTTCAGACCAATGGAGGCATACATCTAATAATATGGTAACTGACATCTCTACTGTATAATCAAATTCCTTCACCATCAGACGATTTTTCTTAGCACTTTGTGTCCAACTGATGGAACGCATTGGTTCCCTGCCGGTATAGTCTTGATAAGAATTTATCAGCATGGGGTCTTCTATATAAAAACGTCTTACAACATAATCTCCATAAAATCCTGCCAGTGCTTCTAATACTTTTTCCTCTCTAAGTACTCTAGGATATATAATGATTTCTTCTCGCTGCTTAATATCTTTATAATTCTCTTTTAGACCCAAGAAATCACCACTATGAAATCGACATCCCTCTAAAAAATATAAACCTCTGTTAGGTAAAGAAACTTGAATGGTCCTGGTTATTTTTTGTTTTGGTTGTACAAAAATTGTACTACTATATAGACAACTACCCCCGCTTATATAGATTGTTTCTCCATTTTGCAGGATAATATCCTTAGGAAATTCCTCTTCCATTTTTAAAAAGGGAATGGTTCTAGGGCTGTAATTTGACACAACCGTTTTAATTTGAAAAATTTCGTCAGGTTCACAACCAATTTTGGAGGGAGTGCATTTATATTCCACATTCGTGAATTTATCTCTTAAAGAAAATAATTCTACTACAATACCAAATGTAATGAAAACCACTAGAAAAATAATCATTATTTCACGCTCCTGGCAATTACCGCCTCCGTTGGTACAGCTACCTCATTCATAATTTCTCTGCAAATTCCAGCCATCTCTTTTTCTCGTATAACACCGGCATAACTCATACGGTGCTCCATAATACAAGGTGCTAAGCTTTTAACATCTTCTGGTATAACATATTCTCGCCCTTCAATAGCTGCCTGTAACTGGGAAGCTTGGTACAGAGAAAGAACCGCTCTTGTTGAGGCACCTAATATGATTCTGCGGTCGTTTCTGGTTTTTTCTGCGATATCCATAATATAACCCTTTACTGGGTCACTCACCTCAACCCCAGAATAGGACTTCTTTAGTTGTATTGTTTCTTCCTGGGTTACAACCTGTTTCATTTCATTCAGAATATCAATTGTATCCGCTCTGGTAAGTACGGATAATTCCTCTTCTCGGCGCATATATCCAAGGGAAAGCTTCATCATAAATCTATCTTTTTGTGCTTCTGGCAAAGGAAAGGTTCCACCTGATTCCAGAGGATTCTGGGTTGCCATTACCATAAAAGGTTTGTCCACCATATACGTATTGCCATCCACTGTAATCTGTCCCTCAGCCATTGCTTCTAATAAACTTGACTGGGTTCTGGGTGTAGCGCGGTTAATCTCATCAGCTAAAACCATTTGGGAAAATAATGGACCTTTACGAAACTCAAATTCTCCAGATTTTTGATTATAAAAATTAATACCTGTAAGATCTGAGGGCATGATATCCGGTGTAAATTGAATTCGTTTAAAGCTTCCTCCCACAGATGTAGAAAATGCTCTAAATAACATTGTCTTACCGGTTCCCGGAACATCTTCTAGTAACACATGTCCTCCCGCTAAATATGCAATCACTATTTTCTTTATACTATCCTCTTTACCCACTATAACCTTAGTACAATTATCACGTATTTTCTCAAAGTATTCTTTATATTTTATTACATCCATTCTATAATTCTCACTTTCTTATTTGCATTGGGATATTTCTACCATTTTAATATATTTTGATTTATTTGTAAAATAATTAGATAATATAATCAAAATATATGTAATATT
>DALYNO010000245.1:0-6462 GCA_031975295.1 Anaerocolumna sp.
ATTGTTAATCTCTTTGCTTTGGTATACACGGACGTAATCAATTACCATTTGTACAGGATATACACTTTCATCCATACCCATGGCACCTCCCCAATTACCTCCCACTGCTATATTCAACAACAGATGCATTCTTTTATCAAAAGGCCATTCTTTAAATGTTGGATTTTCTTTGTATTTCGAAGGCTCAAAAGTGAAATATAGTTCACCATCTATATAAGCCATGACTTTATCTGGAAGCCATTCCACAGAATAAACATGGAAATCCTCACTTACACCTTGAACAAACTTTGTTGCAGTCTTTTGTGTATTAATACTATGATAATAAGACTGTGTGTGAGTGGAAGCATGAATTGTATCTTGATTATATCCCACATGTTCCATAATGTCAATTTCTCCGGAAGCTGGCCAAGAGCCGTACTCCCAATCTGTAGGAAGCATCCAAATGGCAGGCCAGGTACCTTTACCTGCCGGCAGCTTGGCGCTTATTTCAAATTTACCATATAACCAGTCTCCTTTGCCTCTTGACACTAATCTAGCAGAAGTATAATTCATACCTTCTTTTTCTTCTTTTCTCGCTTCAATAATTAAATGTCCATCTTTTACAAGGGCATTCTGATCATTGGTATAGTATTGGAGTTCATTATTACCCCAGCCACTTCCTCCAACATCATAATCCCATTTCGTATCATCAGGTAGACCTTCATAGTCAAATTCATCGGACCATACCAAATCATAAGTTAAAGTATCATAATCATATTGAAACCCTTTTGCTTTTATATTCTCTGGTGCCACAACTTCCTCCGTTACATATGCCTTGGATAGAGTTGTTCCCACTCTGTAATTCTCTTTCTTATCACAAGCAGAAAGAAAGCTAATAACACAAGTTAGGAAAATCCCTCCCCTTGTAAATGCTTTTATCCCTATATTTGTATTCTTCACAGCAACCTCCTCCATAACCCCTATAACCTCTTTCATTATCCTTGCTTCATCTACGCAGATTCCAAATATATGCAATTGATAAATAATTACCTTACTATCACGAGCCTTACACATGCCAATGACCAATAGGATAAATTAATTGTTTTACAGCTATTCCCCACAATAAGCAATCTCCTCTTACTCTCCAGTTATACCAGTATTTTCAATACCCTGTATAAATTGTTTCTGAACAAAGGCATATAGAATCAATAAAGGTGTAATGGAAATTAAAGTTGCCGACATTTTATAAGCTTCATTAATCTTAAACTCTGGATTGCCTCTTCCTGATTCCGCATAAGTAGCAAAGGCACTATCAAACATATTTAATTTTGCAGGAAGCAAATCAATACTACTTCTCACTAAAGTACCTGTAATATAGGTCTCATTCCAGTTCCAGACAAAAGAAAATAAAAATACTACTAAAACTGTTGATACAGAAAGTTTCATAGCTATTTTATAAAACACTTGAAAAGGTCCTGCTCCATCAATCATTGCAGCTTCATCCAGAGAATATGGAATTAGATTAAAGAAGTTATAAAATATTAATACCAATATGGTAGAGTTAACTCCTTGGCCAAGTAATGCCATCATAATTTGAGGTATTGGGGTACCAATTAGATTAAACCCTAGTATATTTTGAGTAGATATAAATATCATTAATCTTGGAATCATAAGCAATGGCACCGGTATAATAAAAGCAATTAAAATTAGAACAAACCATACATTTTTAAACTTAAACTGATATCTAGACAAAGCAAACCCCGTTAGCGCTGACACCAAGGTCTGACCCCCTGCTAAAAGAGCAGAAAACCAAATTGAATTAACCAATGTTGACTTTAGATCCAGAACAGTTTGTGCCGCCAAAAGATTACTAAGGGAGGGGGCTTTAGGCAACCAATCAACAGAGGGGTCAATAACATCGGCGCTTGACATGAAGGTCATAGACACCATTCTTAATATTGGTTCTAAATAAACAAAACTGACGCAGATAAGTACAAAGTATATACACCCCTTTAAGAAGAGGCTGAACTTCTTTGATTTTAACATTCTAAGCAGTTTATTAAACTTCATATGCTACACCCTCCTTACCTTTTCTTTATTGCGGAAAATAAGAAATGCTGCCCCTATAATTATCAATACTACAAGACTGTATAACCATGCATAAGTAGAAGCAATTCCTAATCCTCCGCTGGTATTTTCTGTAGCTTTACCAATGAGTGCATACACTGGATTGGTTGAAAATGTTCCAAGATTAGCTATGGTAAAGATAGTTACAACAAGTGCAATAGGTTTTATGATAGGCATAATAATCTTCCATAGAATCTGCCACCCATTGGCAGAGTCAATTTGTGCTGCTTCATATAAACTGGGGTTTATTTTCTGCAAACCATTTATAAACAATATAATCGGTATGCCTGTAAACCATAAAATAATGGATAGTTCCATAAATATTCCAATTAATAGTCCTGCAAGATCACGTGAATAATTCGCTATCATATGCACTAAGAAAATATCTGTAAAATCTCTATAACCCTGACTTTCACTACCTGTTGACCCCGAATCAATCAGTTGCTGCATTACTGGTCCTGACATAATAATAACTGGAAGAAAATAAACCGTACGCAGTGTCCCTCTAAAAAATGTAATTCGGTTTAATAGATATGCTAATATGAAAGATACAATAACGATAACAAAGGTATACGGAATTATCATCATTAGAAAGCTAATCATAGCAGGAACAAATTCTGTATTTTCAAAAAATGCCATAAAGTAATTATTTAATCCTATGAACTTTATTTGAAATCCAACTATGGTCTGTCTAACTTCAGTAAGACTAAGAAAGATAGTAGCGATAAAAGGTATTGCTGTAAAAATAACAAACCCAATAATCCAAGGAAGCATAAATTGATAACCTAAACGATTTTGTCTCTGAGCAAAGGTTTTAATCTTTCTAGGTTTCATATCTGATTCTTTTTTCTTATTCATGCTACCTCACCTCCTCAGATGAAACAACAGATGCTTGTAAAGGCGCAACCGTTTTCTGTTTATAAGTAACAGTCTCATCTGTATAGTTAATAATTATAAATTTGGTTTCTGAACCTTTTTCGTAAGTATTTAGAATTACACCATCTTCTAATACAACTCTATCCGTCCATTGATATCCAATTACCTGACTTAATGCCTCATTTACCTGGCCATAAACCTCTTTAATCAGCTCCTCATACTGATCAAATTCTGTAGAATATAATTCAGCCGAGGAAGTTGAGGAAAGATGATAGGAGGGCTTTTTCGTCAATATAAAGGAGGGTGATATATTATAATCTATCATTCTAAGTATATCCGCCTTCGTATAAAAGGAGAAATTAGAATAAGGACCATAGACCTCCATAGTTCCCCTTAAAACCATCTGCAGAAAAGGTACTGCATCTGTCTGGAAGACATATTGAGATGTTCCAACGGGACTCTTTAAGTATCTATCGGTATATTTCCATAAATATAAGTTTGGACTTTCCAGATTAAGCTTAAGATCCCCTTTTGCCTTCTCCATGGCTTTTTGATACAAATCGATAGCCTCTGTTGCTGTTGTTTGTGGTCCTTTTCTATCATAATTGCTGATTAGAGTATTGGAAATACCACTTACAGTCATGGACGGTGAATATTCTTTTACTCTTTCGTATAGATTTTCAAACCATTCTGCACTCTTTTTAGGTGTAGCATAGCTGTAGAGAGAGACTGGTACATTTGCAGGCAGTACTATCATTTTGTTTAATTCTAAAAACCAGGAATTAACATGTTTAGCCCCATTGGATTGATAGGAAACCATCTCTTTATTAATTAGGGTGAAGTTTCTGCCATAGGAAATATCAATACTCTTTTTAGCAAATTCTGTTATTAGCTCTTTAAAATCTTTTTTACTGCCGATTTTGCCGGAGTAATTCTTGGAGTCTGGCCTAGCAAAGGTTTCTCCACCTTGCTGCCAACCATATAAGCCGGAATTGATATTATGAATACCATCTTCACCAGTAAGTGTATTTAAAATATCTCTGACATCATCTGTAGTTGTTACTACTACTTCCTCATTTCCCACAATGCCCTTTTTAGAATCTGACATCATAAAGTCAAGTCTTAGAGGAATGTCTGATGTATTATCCGGCGTTGTTTCTTTTAGAATTCCTTCCTCAATTAAATGTTCTCTATAAGCCTCTGCCATACCTGTATAGTCTGCTGCCGGACTGCCATCACTTCCATCCCCAGCTAAAAAGGTATAGGTCATTTTAATATCCATGGCATTCGGCGTATTCATTAGGGTAAAATAACCCTCTCCCTTTTTGTTATAAACCTGCCAGTAATTCACGTTGTACACAAATCTAGGATATACATAGTTATAAGCTGTCAGGTTTTCTTCAGGTCTTACTACAATTTGCATATACTCTGAACCACTCTCTGCATAGGCTACAAAGGCAGACTGTCTGTCACCATGAGCCACGCCAAATACAGGCATAACTGGTTCCTTTAATGGAATAGCATCTGATAATAAATTGTTATAATATGTACTCTGAGCCGGATCAGCTCCATACACATCCCCATAATACATGGAAAATGACGTATTGTTATCCTGAAAGCGAATTAAACTACCGCTTCCATCGGGGACAAATATATAGCCTGGCACCATATATTTATCCTCTATTATGTCATACATTTCTGTTTCAGGATTATAATATTTTGTTTTACCACCACTCGCTCCAAGAAAAGGAGTAATGTTTATGGCAACTAAATTAACCTTACCCTTACCTGTAACATCTTCGGGTTTAATTTCGTATTGAATGGAGTCGTCTAAAAATGTGATATGAACTTTTACATCCACTTCAATGTTCTGGAAATCCACATCTAATCTTCTGGTAGCTTTATTATCATTGAGCGTTACAAGGCTCGATTCCACCATATCTTTTGATGCAGAAGAAATACTTTTAATGGTACCTTCTTCTAGATATTCCACCGTTATCAGAGAGTTAGAGATACCCGTATAGGTTGTATTCATTCCCTCTTCCAAAGGAATAGCAAGTTTTTCTGCCTCCTCTTTTGTCTCTGCTTCTAAGATCTGATCATTAATATCTGCTCCAAAAGGAATATCAAGTCCAGTCTTCCAAGTATAGCCGTTTCTTTTATCTTGAATAGCAAAAACATCTCTGTCTTCTCTGAAATAATAAGCCAGGGTGTCTGTTTCATAGATAAGCTCATATTCCTCTACATTAACGATATCGTAGGTAACCTTATCAGGAGGCAGTTTTGTATCTCTGTTCGTTGAAAGATATGCTGCCTTTACATAAGGAAATGTAAGGATTCCAACAAATAAGACTAGAAAAACTGCGATAATTAGTCTCTTCTTTTTAGCCAAGTACATTATGAAACATCTCCTTTCCTAAGGTCTTTAAGAATTGCCACAACTGTTCCCACATAATAATGATAATTAAAGCCATAATTGCTGCAATTAACATAAATACAAAACATATGATGAAACTTACCACAGTCTCTCCAGTTGTATAATCATGGACGGTTTGAAAACCTAAATACATACATACAATGGACCATATAATACCAATATACAGAATAACTGTAAGTAAGAAAGACTCATTTAGTGTTAGAAAATGAGAAAGCACAGTTACGGTAATCATGGATATTAAACAAGGTATACTTGCATAAGCCGGAATCATATATACCTGTTTAAAGGTTCCATCTCCATCCTTTATGGAGGTTACCAGGTAATTACATATGATAAATAATCCTAGTATAGTAAAGAATCCTAAGACAATCGCGTTAATATCCAAATCTTCTACATCATAGAATTGATAGATAAAACCTTTACTTGTCTTATAAGCCATATATGCAATAAAAAACAGCACATACAATATGGTGGCTCCAACTACACTTCCCCTTCGTTTCACTCTGATATCATAATATCTGTCTACAGGGTGCTTAGGTATTTTAAATCCATATAAAACATCTGACAGCACTGGTATTTGGAACAATTTATCTGCTGCTGATTTCTTTAATGCTCTTACTCTTTTTTTCTTATCAAATTTCTTAATCAGTGTAGAAACTAACCACAATACTATAATAACCACTGCTATGTAGGGCAGACTATTTTGCAGCCACTCATTTCTTACTTCCCAAAAAGCTTCCGAATAGAATTCTCTGTCTCCGGATACTTTGAAATGTTCCATAGCTTCTCTGTAATATTGTGAATGCAGATACGCTTTACCTACACCATTGTGGGCTAGTATAGACATCTGATTTAACTTAAGTACTTCATTCCATTTTTCAAGGGCTTCTTCATAATGACCCAGTTCGTACAATCCCATGGAGCTATAAACCATAAGGGCATAATCTGTAGGTTTAAAGGATTGTAAATATCCCTTATCACCATCAACGGTCCAAATATTACGATGATTATCTACTGCAATTGACGGTAGTTTGGAATATAAC
>DALYNO010000246.1:0-6461 GCA_031975295.1 Anaerocolumna sp.
TCCTTGCTGATATTATTGCAGCTGAATTAGAATCCGATGTTCTGGAGTTAAAACCTGAAAAGGAAATTCCTAAGGAGGGTTTTAAGAAGTTCTTTTGGGGTGGTAAAAGTGTACTTTTTAAAGAAAAACCAAAATTACAAAATGAGATTCCAAACTTAGAAGATTATGACACCATTTTTATTGGAACACCTATCTGGGCTAGTTCTTATACACCTCCTATTGCTACCTTTGTATCTGTGGCATCTATACATAATAAAAAATTAGCCTTTTTTGCCTGCCATGCTGGCGGAGGTGCTTTAAAATGCTTCTCTAAATTACAAGAATTACTTTCTGACAATACGGTGATAGGAACCATTGATTTTTCAGATCCGCTGAAAGATGATAAAGAAAAAGTCAAAACCGCAATCAAACGCTGGTTGCATGAGATTACATAATCAGAAATTACTATTGATAAACCAATGAAACTAAAGGCTATGATACAATTATCACTTCCATATATAGAAAAGGTGACGGTATTTTCTAATACCGTCACCTTTCTTGTTCAGAATCATTCGTCTATTCTAGAAATTCTCCTTAAGGATATACACTGCATATGTTTCTCCAGTTTTTGAATCATAGTTAACTGATAAATAAACATTACCATATTTAAAATGAGCATCACCATTTTTATCACTAAATGGATCACCAAATACTTTTTTAAAGGTTTTTATATCGTCACCTATTTTTACACCATTAAAATCAACTGCCTGATTCATAGTAAATACCTGATTTACCAAACCCTTATCATCTAACCAGATTCTTATCTGGGCAGTGGCAAATTCCAAACCACCTTCATCTATAATTTTAGGTTCTTCCTTGTATATACTTTTTAAGTCTTCTTTCTTTTGTCCGATTAAATTTATATACTCCTGAAACTGGTCAGAATTGGTGGTTTTATCAGTGTTTGCCTTCTCTTCAGCTTTTTTGGTATCAACAGAATTTGCTTCTTCTGCTGTTTTTGATTCCTGAGCTGCTTTTGTTTCCTCACCTGAATTTGTTTCCTCAGGTGTTTTTGTTTCTTCACCTGACTTTGTTTCCTCAGCTGCTTTTACATCCGCATTCTCACCATCTGTTTGGGCAGAATTATTGTACGTCTCATCATTTTTATTTCCCTGAGATACTTCGTTTGTATTTGCAGAGGCTTTATCTTTTATAGAACAACCGGTAAAAGCTCCAACTGTTATCATACAGGTTAAAACCATAGCTCCTAAAGCTAATTTTTTTCTAATCATCTTATATTTTTTTCTCATATATGTACTCCTTTACCCTTTTGACTTTTATATTCGTCAATTGCGAAACACATAGATTTAATTTATTAACATGCCAATGATATAGTTTTGTGTCTGAATCTCATCCGTTGGGTAACCAAAGCCAGAGAATTCACATCATTTGTTAAATACAAGTTATCAGATTGTTTCGCAGTTTCCTATTTGACTTATATAAATATACCAAACAATATACTTGATATATTTATCATTATAAAAGAATTTATAAAGGAATGTGTTACGAAAAACTTAATGTTTACTGAAGATTTTAGCAAAACAATTAAGAATATTTCGTTAAAACAATAATATATGAGATTAAGCTTTTTTCCAGGCATTTATATTAAGCAGAATAAGTATAGGGAATATTTCCAATCTGCCAATCAACATACAAAGGCTTAATATTATTTTACTAAAGTCTGAAAAGAAAGCAAAATTGCCAAGTGGTCCTGCCAGTCCAAAGCCTGGACCTACATTACTGATAGCTGTTAAGACTGCAGTAAACGTAGTCTCAAAGTCATTATTATCAACAGAAACCAAGATGACAGCTATGGCCATAATCAAGAAATACGCAAAAGTAAATGTTCCAATATTGGATACCTGAACATCCTCAACAACTTTGTGATCGGCTTTTATAGGCAGAACAGATCTAGGATGAATGACCTTTTTTATGGAACGATTTATATCCTTTAACATGATATAAATTCGTATTTGCTTAAGTCCGCCTGCCGTAGAACCTGCACAGCTTCCTGTAAACATTAGCCCAATTAAAATTGTTTTACTAAAAGTAGGCCACAGATTAAAATCTGTTGTTGAATAACCAGTTGTTGAAATAATTGATGTTACCTGAAAAAAGGATTGATAAAATGACTCCCACATAGAACCATACATTCCTCGTATATTCAGCGTAATAAGCAGTGTGGCAACACCTACCATCAATAAAAACAACTTAATTTCACTGCTTTTTTTAACTTCTATAAAATTTCTTCTGATCACATAAAAATAGATTGTGAAGTTTACTCCAAATATAATCATAAATACTGAAAGTATTATGTTTATGGTAGAACTATTGTAATAAGCTATGCTGTTATTCTTAATTCCAAAGCCACCAGTTCCTGCCGTCCCCAGAGCATGCACAATGGAATCGTATAATTGCATTCCCGCCAATAATAGACACAAAGTACACAATATAGTTAATGCAAAATAGATACTATACAAGATAATAGACGTCTCTTTAATACGAGGTACCAGCTTTCCAGGGTTAGGTCCTGGTGATTCGGCTCTTAAAATATGCTGTGTTCTGCCATTCATTGCCGGCAATAGAGATACGAAAAACACCAATATACCCATTCCTCCAAACCAATGGGTAAAACTGCGCCAAAACAAAAGCCCTTTTGGAATTATTTCTACATCTGTTAAGATACTTGATCCTGTTGTAGTAAATCCTGACACAGTTTCAAAAAAACAGTCCACAAAAGATGGAATTGCACCATTTATATAAAAAGGTAATCCTCCAAAAAGGGCTAATAGTACCCAGGCTAATGCGACGATCATCACTCCGTCTCTGGCATACATTTTCTTATTTACAGATTTTATGATAGATAATAAAAATCCTACCACTAACAAAAGTCCAATGGTCATAATAAAGGCAGGTGCATCACCTTCCCCATAGATAAAGGCAACCATTAAAGACGGAACCATTAGAACCGCTTCCAATAAAAGAACTTTTCCCAATATATGTAGTACTAATTTATAATTCATTTTCTCATGCACTCCATAGACATAGTATCTATTTGCGGAGTGCTTTTCTCTTTCTTAATTTTTATTTTTACCTGATTCATGTAGAATTTATGCCAATATTCTTATTCTAAGATATCATTTAAATCTTTAATAATATAACTGCCTTTTGTTACGATTAATACCTTATCCCCCGCAGAAATCTTTTCGTTACCATGTGGTATGGTAACAGCACTTCTATGCTGAATAAAGGCAATAATGGTATCTTTCTTTAATGGCAGGTTTTTAATGGGGATGTTCAGAAATTTTGTAGATGCATTTGCTACAAAACTTATGATTTCAGCTTTACCGTCCATGATTTTATATAAACTATCAACTATACTGCCTCTGGAATTAACCATACCCCTAACATACCCAATAATATGACTTGTGGTAATTATTTTAGGATCAATAATACTATCCAATCCTATTTGCTTGATTATACTAGGGATTTTTATTCTTGTTGACATAGTAATTACTTTATCTACGCCTCGTTCAATGGCATACATAGCAGTTATTAGATTCTCTTCATCTCTACCTGTCATAGCAATAAACGCATCCACAGAATCAATATTCTCTGAATCTAATAATTCCTGATCTGTGCCGTCCCCTTCTATAATTATAGCCTCTTCTATTGTTTCAGCAAGCTCAACACATTTGCTGGGATTAATCTCAATGATTTTCGTAGTCATTCCAAGTTTATTTATAATTTTAGCCAGATAATAGCTGGTTCTGCCACCTCCAGATATTAAAACCGTATTTACTTTCTGAACATATCTGCCAAGGAGCTTAAAGAAATTAGTAATACCGGTAATCTGTCCCATAATATAGACTCTGTCGTTTACTTCAAATACAAAGTCGCCTTTTGGAATATAAGCTTTTTCATCTCGTTCTATGGCTACGAACAGCATATTCTGAGGTAATTTGTTACTTATTTTTGATAACTGGCTTCCTACCAGCATATCCCCTTCCATAACTTTAAATTCGATAAGCCTTTCTTTACCTCCGAAAAACAATTCAATATTCATAGCAGAAGGAAATTGCAACAGATTTGCTATTTCCTGGGCAGCAGTAAATTCCGGATTGATCACCATATCTATGCCCATATGTTCTTGAAGTCCTTGATATTCTTCATAATATTCCGGATCTCTAATTCTAGCAATGGTTGTAATATTGGAAGAAAGCTTCTTTGCAGTAAAACATGTTAACATATTAATTTCATCTCTGGAGGTTGCAGCTATTACTAATTCTGCTTCCATAACACCTGCCTCCATTAATACACTGGCTCTTCCGCCATTTCCTTTTACACACAACACGTCCAATGTACTGTCAGCTCTGTTTAGAGCCTCGACATTTTTGTCAATTATAGTTACATTGTGATTTTCTTTTGTTAGATGGTCTGCTAAGGCATATCCTACCTTACCGTCTCCAACTATTATAATGTTCATTTTTCACTCCACTACCTAGTAATATCTTGGTTTACCACATATTTTAGGCGAAAGAAGATGGTGGTTTCCTTTCATGTTTAATATTTTCTTTCACCTTTATAACATGCTCCTAATTTTGTATAGTTGCACTCCCATAGTATCACTTTTTATATCATATCTCAACATATATTTACAGTAATAATTTTCTTATTTATCAGTCTCTTACTTAATCCTTATCCATTGTAAGGTTACTCCATGTTTTAACCAGTTTTAAATAAAGTTCTTTAGAAAGATAACTATATTGACCATATCTACCATATTGTCCGTCACTACCATATTGCCCGTCTTTACCATATTGTAAAACTGCACTACCATCCTCCAATAAATACGCATAATATTCATGAACTTCATTTGTTTTTAAGAGGGTTTGGCGAATAACATAACATTCCTTCAAAGTAGTAATATCAACACCCGCCCAAGCTGCGGACTTGACCATGACATTCCTGATAATTGCTTCCATTAGCGCTGCATCCTGAACTGGATACTCGTATACCAGCTCCCCATTTTCTAGTTTTACTATACTGTAGGTAGTTGTCTCTGACAGGGAAATAAGTTCTTGAAGTTGTTCAGGGCTTTGTGCATAATCTCTCACATCTCCTTTGACAATTCCATCGGCAAATGCACGGTTGTAATAGTAAGAGGTATTATTATCTGAGGAATGTATAATTTCCACATAAAAATCCTCCATGTTGTCTATTAGAGCAAAAAGTAATAATGCATTTAACTCAAACTGCTGTGGGTGATAGAGCGTTTTATCATCTCCTTTCAATACCCACAGAACCCCACGTTCTGTTTTAGCGGTACGCAGTTCAAAGTGATCATATAACAAACCATTTGGGAGTGGCAATCGGTTGAGCAGCTTACCAACTGCAGAATTATCTCCAACATAAGGTGTTCTGGCATCGTAGAGTTCTTGCACATTTATAGTGTTTTCTATATCAGTACTGTAGATTTTTTCAATGGTATCCTGAGTTTCACGATTTGTTTTATAGATTCCAACATAAGGTTCTTCCACATAATATTGATATCCATCATCATACAGATAGAATCTGCGGGTGGATAAACCATCTATATCAATCTGAAAAAAATCCTTTTCATTTGGTGCATCATTGACAGATTCCCTTAAGGTCATGTCAGTTTGTGACAGGGCTTTCAATACCTGCTCAACAACTTTCTTTTGATTGATTGGCATCGCCTCCTGTAACTCTCCATGAATTACCCGATTCATTATGATTCCAGTTACTTCATTACTCTGAGGCAATACTATTGGCACTTTCTTTTTTACTCCTCCAAAAGTAATCAAAACTGCCGCCACAGCAATAACCACAACAATGGCTGAAGTAATCCTAAGGGTTTTAGGCTGTTTTACAATACGTTTGATACGTTCTGTCATTTCACCCTTGTATCCTGTTATGGTGGAGCAGCCCAAAATATCCAATGACTTAGAAGGTGTAACCATCATTTCAATAAGTGTCTTGCCGTACTCTGCTCTGTTCTCTCGTCCAATTCTGTGTAACGTCCTCTCGTCACAAGCCAGCTCGCAGTCTAGACGTGATATTATAACTGCAAGCCATACCAGAGGATTGAACCAGTGGATACAAAGGCAAAGCATTCGTAAAAAAGCCCATACATGATCCTTTTGGTAGTAATGGGTCACCTCATGTGCAATCACATACTCCAGCCGCTTCTCTTTTGTAAGGCTCTCAGCTGTAATATAAATGTTTGGCTTTATTAATCCGAACAGACAGGGGGAAGGCATATCCTCTACCAGATAAATCGGTAATGTATTGTTCCAAACATCTATTATTTTACTGTTCCTTCTAAGCTTGCGTCCCAACCGTAAGTTAGAGATAGCAAAAAACACGCTGAAAAGAATCAAACCACCAATCCAAACAAT
>DALYNO010000247.1:0-6455 GCA_031975295.1 Anaerocolumna sp.
CATTGGCATTGGTGCTGGTGAAATGTTAGGACAAATAAAAAAAGTCCCTTTGGGTCATGGACCTAAAAAATCTCTAGGCAAAGCTTTCATACTATTTTCAGAAAATATAGCGGGAAGCAGACAAGGAGAAAATATGTATGTTTCACCTGATTTTCCCCGCTTCCTGTTTAAGATAATGGCTGATAGCCACTGGAATAGTATTGCTAAATCCTTAGGTGTCAAGAAAAAAGATATCTTTCAGAATACATTATAGCAATCAACTTTGTAATCTGAAAGTAGGTTAGCAACTTATTGCATAGACTTCAAAAAGATTAAAATGCTCAATCTTGATACAAATACTACCGTCAAAAGTTATTTTAACAAGCCAGGGCATCAAGTTAATATATTGTAAGAATTGATCTAAATGAAAGGAGTTATCATAATAATTGATTATGGTACTGAGTGCGGTTCCATGAGTTCCAATTACTATTTTTTTACCACTATGTAGTGTTATAATTTCCTCCAGAGCAGAAATATTTCTATCCTGTACTTCCTGTAAGGATTCACCCGCTGACATTTTATAGTTAAAATCTTTCCATTGCATTCTTACAAATTCCATGAAATCTTCTATCCAAATATCATTTACAGTTCTTTCTCTAAAGTCTTGTATACAGGTAATTGGTAGATTGATAACTTGTGAAAAATCTCGAATCGTATCTACAGATCTTTTATATGGACTTGAATATACCAAGTCAATGGATTTATCCTTTAAAAATCTGGTCACAAGTTTAGCATCTGAGAGACCTTTCAGGGATAAAGGACGTAAGGCATCATCATGTATCGTCATATCAGGTTGGGCATGTCTAACAAAATATACTTCAGTTGGCATAGTTGGTCTCCTTTGTAATTTTCCTATAGGAATCGTATCATATTTTAAAGGTAGAATCCATACTAAAGTAAATTTTAAGAAAGACAGTTTCGTGTTATTGACCATTACTGTTTGACGCAAGAAAGGCATATTCTGTAATGAGGTGATAATTATATGAAATCCTGTGAACTAGTTACCTTTATTACAGCAGTTGCCTGTAATATGGCCAGTTGCTATTCAGAGGAGGAACTGAGCATGTTATCTGTTATTTTCTCACAGTTAGGTGACACGCTGGCGACTATTATAGCGAATGAATCCTTTATTTCCTCATCTCAAGAATGTGCTGAGGAGAAGGAATGTAACTGTAAAGAAGAAAATACGAAGGATGAAAAGGTTGAAAAAGACCAGAGTAAAATAAAAAAGGATTGTGATTCAGAGGATATATCACAATAAAGGGTTTGCGGCAAATTTATGTGATTCATAAATTTGCTACAGACCCTTTATGATGGAATTATGAAATTCGGATTCTAAACTCAGTTTATTTGGCTGATACCCTTATCCAGGTTTCTTCATAACATTTACCATCAGCAGTATAATAATACATTTCAAAATCATAGCCATGTATAATATCATAATTCGCTGTTGGTAACCAATCAGTATATACTCTGGATACTAACTTTTGGGTTTCACTTGGTGTATCTTCTATTGGGTGAGGTTCGTTGGATAAAATAGCCCAGGTTGAAGCAGGAACTGATACTACTGTGTAACCACTAGTATCACTAAGTGGTGTTTCTAGAGAACATATCATATAAGGGAATTTGGTTCCTTCCAGTTCTCTATAACAACAGATTGCATTTAGAGAACTTGGGTAATTGGCGGATTGAACCAATTTATCATATGCTCCATTGTTCATAAGTTCTTTCCAAAACATGGGGATTTCTTTTAAATTCTCTCCGTCTTTCATGTCGAATATTCCTTCAATTCCATACACACGAAAAGCTTCTTTTTGTACAATTTTGTAATTCATTTCGCTATCTCCTTTTATTGTTATTTGAAAGGACATACGCGGATAGGCTTTAATGACTGTTCCAGGTTTACGCGCATTTGTCGGTGTAATTCCATGGAGCAGCTGAAAAGCTCTTGTAAAGGCCTCTGGTGAATCATAACCATATTTTAATGCTAAATCTATAATCTTTATATTACTATTTTGCAGTTCAAAGGCTGCTAAGGTCATTTTTCTGCGTCTAACATATTCTGACAAAGGAATGTTTGTAATAAATGTAAACATCCTTTGAAATTGATAACTAGAGCATAATGCTGCCTGTGCTACCCGTTCATAATCCATTTTTTCCAGTAAATTATTCTCAATATAGGTTATTGCATTATTCATATTATCCAGCCACTTCATCCGTATATCCCTCCTTTCATTAAAAAGTATAGCAAAATGAGTACGTGAAAGCCTTGCATTTATTGCACGAAAATGCTAGGTCACAGCAACTCTGCAATTGCTTTATCTACACTAAAGTATACATTATTATTTATATTCTCTTCTGTCAGTCCGGCTTGTTCAAAAATCCTCATAACGGATGGCTGCATAGAAGAAAAGATAACTTTCACGCCTCTTTTAGAAGCTTCTTTATAATAATCCATTAAAATACTTACAGTTGTTATGTCTGCCATGGGTACACCTCTCATGGAAAAAATAATAACTTCCTTAGAGGTTAACTGATCAATCTCATGTTTTAAACATTCCGCAGTCATAAAGAACATAGGACCTGTAATGTAAACTACACACCAATCCTTATTGGAAATATGTGTAGTGATACCTAATCTTTTAAAATCAACATCCTCTGTAGTAATATCAAGATTGGAACTTCTCTTTATAAATAAAACTAAACCAAGTAGGATACCAATTGCAATTGCAAAAGTTAGATCAAGTAATACAGTAGCAGCCATGGTAATTAGAAATTTGAGTATGGCACCATGAAATTTTCTTGAAAACATATATTTTATAGAAGACCATTCATTCATACGCCAGGCAGTCACGATTAGAACACCTGCAAGAGCGGATAAAGGGATTTGGGACATGACAGGACCTAATACAAACATTGCAAGAAGTAATCCAAGGGCATGAATTATGCCAGTTAATCTTGTTTTGGCTCCTGATTTAATGGCTACGCTTGTACGAGCGATTGCTGCGGTTGCGGGAATTCCGCCAAAAAAGGGAAGCAATACATTCCCTATTCCCTGCGCAACCAATTCTCTGTCATTATTCATTCTAACATTCGTCATGCGGCCAGCTGAAGCACCACATAGAAGACTTTCTATCATACCTAACATTGCTATACTAAAGGCAGGTGTAAGCAAACCTTCAATTTGATTTAGTTGCAGATTAGATAACTGCAAACGTTCACTTGGTAATAAGGTTTTGGGAATTTCCCCTACAACTTTTATATCAAGGTGAAAAGCAATAGAAGCAGCTGTGGTAATAATAATAGCAATTAAAGAGGCTGGAACAATGCTGTTTAACTTCTTAGGGAAAAATAACATAAAAACAATTACAAATAACCCTACTAATAAAGTTGGTATATCCGGAGCAAATCCTAATCTGTAGTAACTTATTAATTTGGAAATGGCTGATTCACCCTCAGATACTACGCCAAAAAAATTATCTATTTGCCCCAATGCAATTATTATGGCAATACCGGAGGTAAAACCTGTTATAACTGGAGCTGGTATGAATGAGGTAAGTCTTCCTAAGCGAAACACTCCAGCCAGAATTAATATGATGCCTGCCATAAGAGTGGCAATGAATACGCCCTGCATATGATATTTGGAAATGATAGACATAAGAATTGCTGCCATTGCTCCTGTGGGCCCAGATATCTGATAATAAGCACCGGAAAGACTACTAATGACTAATCCAGCAATAATAGCTGTAATTAATCCAGCAGCTGCATTCGCTCCACTTGAGACACCAAAAGCCAATGCCAAGGGCAGGGCAACAGCTGTTACTGTGAGTCCTGCCAATAAATCTTTCATAAATTTTGAAGAGTTATAATTACTAAATTCCTTTTTTAAATCTCTTATGTACTGTGTAAACATTCGTATCCCATCCTTTTTTATACAATCAACGAATTTAAGTATAGCATATTTGAATGAAAATACTATATTTTTTTACAATATTTTTTTCTTATGGAAAATAAAAAGACTGTTCATTATACAATATCTATAATTACAGTCTTTAAAAATAGGAAGCTATCTCAGGTTGAACTTCTCTAGTCTATAACATCGTTCCTCATCCAACTTTTTTAATCCATCTTTATAATGATATCCAAATTTTCTGTAAAATTCATGAGAGTTAATGGTTGCCGGTATTTCAATTCGTTTTGATCTGGTAAAATACGTATCCTGTTCCAAGGTATTCACGATAATCGTGCCAATACCCCTGGTATGATAATCTGGATGTACATATATGTAAGTTAAAATACTTTCATCTTTGCAGCCAAAGTAAGATGCAATGGCGCCACACCCAAGTACTTCTCCATGGTCATCGCAGGCAACATACATATGTGAATATTTTGCCCTTTCTTTTACTGCCCTTTCATTATGAGTTTTAATCATAAAATCAATCTCTTCAGCAGAATAGTCACGTATTCCTCTGAGATTTTTCTCAATGATTTGTTCTAATTTAATGGCATCGTTTATTTCAAAGCTTCTTATGTACATAGTGCCTCCCATGGTATACAAGATTCTTGTTAGTGAGAACCATATTATAGTACTTCATTACCATAATTATACATTTTGTTGTCCGGGATTACAAGAAAAAGTTCCATAATATTCCATATCCTATTAAATATTTCGTAGAATCCTAAGATTACAGTTATCATAAAAAAATCCAGAAGAATTAATCTCCTGGATTTTAGAACTATATAAAATAATGTATGATTTAATCAGCTAAATTTAATCCCATTATTCCGTTTGATACTTCTGCGATGAAATCATTTGCAAGTATTGCTGTACCTTTGATACCATCAAGAGAGTCTATGATTTTTCCGTCAGGAACATTTGTATATTCGCCATCTTCATAAGTTAATACAGAATATTGTGATTTATCGTTACCGAAATAGGGAACAATGATATTTTTATGACCATTTACTACTTCATCACTAATGATTACAGGTGTATTAATTAAAGTGAAATCCTCCATAACATGTAATTTTCCAGCTTTTTCAGATACAATAATTCCGCTGCTTCCGCCAGAACCACTTGTGTATGGACCAGTTACTTCAACAAATATTTCGTTATTACCATCTCCGTCCAGGTCAACATAATTGTAATTATATCTTGTTGTTGCTAAGAAATCATCAGGAATATCCATATAATCTTTAATTAATTTCTTAAGTTCTTCATTTGGTTGTGTTTCAGATTTAATTCCAGTAATACCAGCAGGTAAAGCAACCATTGGAATATCAATATTTGTATCAGCAGCTGTTCCAATTTCACCATTAGCTAATTTAGTAGAATCAACAGTAGTGTCAGTACTGCTTTCTGTTTTCATTCCACTATCTGATGTATTTTCTTTTGTTGTACTCTCCACGGCAGGTGTTGTTTTAGTATCACTTGCACTTTTTGTTGAATTTGCTTTACATCCGCCTGCTACTAATACCATAGCCATTGTTACGCCTAATAACATTATAATTTTCTTTGTTCTCATTTTTTATCCTCCTGTGAATTGTTTTATCATATACTTATTATATTTTGTAGTTGTATCTTACTTGTATCCTAAGTGTTTCATTCAAAAATCATTTATTTTTTTCTTGTTAATACCTCCATCAAATGTTATGCCTTTATCTTATTACTAAGTTGTATCTTACTTGTATCCTATCATTGGTTTTTATATAAATATTTTTCTAGAGCTTCATTAATTTTTTGTTGCATCTGACTATCATTTGAATCAAGTAGATCAATATGGATAATTTTACCGCTTTCTTCATCTAAAATAATATTGTAATTAATTTTTTTTATTTCAACTTTTCCCTGCCATATAATAAAAGAGTAGGCAGGTGTTACAGAGTCTATAATCATATAAGGAACAACTTTAATTTCTTTTAAGATAGGTCCATACTGATCCATTTGCAGCATTGATATTTTACGAAGTTCATCATAACATTGCTTTCTTGCTTCATATAAGCTATATTTATCACCTGTTTTTAATGTTAACTTCTCAATATTTAAATTGTCTGCTTGAATCATCTCTAATCTTGTATCTAAATTAAGTTGACCAGCTTCATTTTTATTAATCTCAACCGCTTTAATTGGCACTTCTTTTATAATATTTAGAAGTTGAAGTTCTTGTAATCTGAAAAGCACATTGGGAAAAGCTATAATTAAGGCTGCAATCAGTGTTACAGTTGCTATACTAAAAAAGAATTTAATGTTACGCTTCATAAACAGCTCCTTCCCAGCACAAGGTTACTTTTGTTCCATGATCCAATTTACTTTCAAAGTTAATTTGACCATTATGCAATTTCAATATATTTGCGCAAATGGTTAATCCAAGGCCAGCACCGCCTTCTTTTCGAGATCTGGACTTGTCAACCCGGTA
>DALYNO010000248.1:0-6455 GCA_031975295.1 Anaerocolumna sp.
AGCGGATTATGATTTCTCTATTATCGTTGACAGTGTTGCCACCAGAAAAGCCAGACATGATATGAACAGGAAACATGATCCCAATCTATCTATAACCTATGAGAAGAGTGATCTTTAAGTAAAAACCTGGCTTATATGCAATGGGCTAAACCTTACTTCCATTGCATATAAGCCAAGTGCTTCTAAATAAATAGATTTATAATTTAGCATAGTTGGGTTAGAATCTATTTCCGTACTGCATTGTTATACTCTTTTGTTTGGCAGAGTTATAATAAATTCTGTACCTTTTCCATACTCACTCTTAGCCTCAATTTCTCCACCATGGGCATTTACAATTGCCTTTGTTATCGTAAGCCCAATACCTACTCCTCCAGTGTTTTTACTTCTGGATTTGTCTGCTCGATAAAACCGCTCAAAGATATAGGGCAGATCCGATTCTTTAATTCCTATCCCTGTATCCTTAACACTGATTGTAACAGTCTTTGGATCGGACTTACAGGTAATCGTAATTTTGGTTTTCTCCTTGGAATATTTAATACTATTGGATAAGAGATTATTTAAGATTTGACTCATTTTATCCTGATCACCATAGATCATGTGTTCCAGCTCATCATATTCAACAGCTATATCCTTACGTCTAAGTTCGTTATGATAATTGTTTAATAGACGTTTCACTAAACAGGTAAAATCAAACTCTTCTCTGATTAACATTAGATTTTCATTTTCAGCTCCTGATAAATCTTCAATACTTCCAATTAGTTTTTTAATCCGGATAATTTCTTCATAACATGAGGATAACCTTTCCACATTCATTTCCCATACGCCATCAATCATAGCCTCCATATGCCCCTGCACGCTGGTAAGTGGTGTTCTTAACTCATGGGCAACATCCTGCGTCAACTGTTTCCTTAATTTATCTTTATTTTCAAGGGCATCAGATAGCTGATTAATGGTATCCGTTAATATACCTATTTCTTTTGTATTGGAATCATTATTCAATCTCTCTTTATATTTGCCTTCTGCTAAGCCCAAAGCTTTTTTGGCTATTCTATCAAGTGGCCGGGCGATTCTTACAGACATAAAAATACCAATCGTAAACGCTAATACAAGAGATGTAATACCAATTACTACAAACAGAGTATTTAAAGCTTT
Source organism: Anaerocolumna sp. (assembly GCA_031975295.1). Classification (GTDB taxonomy): domain Bacteria; phylum Bacillota; class Clostridia; order Lachnospirales; family Lachnospiraceae; genus Anaerocolumna. The sequence goes on from DALYNO010000248.1 coordinate 1,153, forward strand.
TATAAAAATAAGTTCTTCATCATTAAAATAATAGGGACCAACAAAACCTGTCGTCAGAGTTCCTATTGACTCATTGTTAATTTGAATATCATAGGTATTTTCTTGATATTCGCCAGACCATTTATTAGAATAACTTGCCATGTTAGCAGCCATATTAAGTATCATGGCTTGGCACAACCCATTGTTATGCTCATAAGCAGACCATATTTTTACATCCTTATTATCTTTTACTACAACTGTCATTCCATTTTGAAGGGCATTCATACCAATGATTTCTAGATAGGAAGGATTCCAATCTCCCTCTTCCTTATATTTCATTTGTATAAGTTCAATAATTTCATGAACCTGTTTTTCCTGCTTTTGGATAGCATATCTTTGAAACCCGGTTTGTATGCCCATATTAGCTACAAGTACCGTAATGCCTGTAATGACTATCACAATAAATATATAAGATAAGGTTAATTTCGTACGAAGTGAGTGTTTCATTTATTCACCTCCAAATCTATAGCCTATGCCTCTAATGGTTTTTATATAGTTGGACTCTTTAGGGTTATCCTCAAGCTTAGCTCTCAGGTTCTTAATATGGGAATCAATCGTTCTGTCATAACCTAAGAAATCACCATCAAAAGCAATTTGTATTAATTCTTCTCTGGTAAATACTTTATTGGGACGTTTTGCTAATGTAATCAGTATTTTGTATTCACTGGGTGTTAAACTTAGTTCAAAGCCCTTCTTTTTTACAGAGTAGTTTGTATAGTCCAGAATAAGATCCCCCTGATTAAAAGTTAGAACTTTCTCTTCTTTTTCATAACTCCTGCGAATCAGTGCATTGACTCTTGCCACCAGTTGTCTGGGACTAAAAGGTTTTGTAATATAGTCATCTGCCCCCATATCAAGACCATTAATAATACTCTCCTCACTGGTCTTTGCAGTAAGCATAATAATCGGAAGTTTTGAAGTCTTTCTAATCTCTCTGCATATTTGTTCACCGGATATATCAGGAAGCATTAAATCTAATAACACCATATCCGGCTTCTCTTCCTGAAATAATTCCAGTCCTTTGCGTCCATTTTCTGCAGTTATAACTTTATATCCACTGTTAAGTAAATAAGATTCAATGAACTCCACAATTTTTCCTTCATCTTCCACAACCAGGATCTTCTTCGAATCACTCACCTCTTCACCTCTTTTGGTTACCATTTAATTTACAACAGTCCAATTTTTCTTTTCCAAACTGCTTCTCATTTTCTTTTGCTATATCATTTAAAAATTTAACTACAGTCTTTTTAATCTTATCAAACATATAGTAGCTCCAATCTTTGATATATATTACATCAAAATTATCCTAGCACAATTATTTTATTTCGTCCATCCTATTCCTCAGATCACCATTACTTATCCTCTTGATCAATTTTATTGCAGCAGTCCTTCTTTCTGCCGCCAAAGAACATAACCACCATCATAACCACCATCATAATAGGACAAATTAGGGATGATAACGAAGAAAGAAATACAGTTTTACCAGCACCTAAATTAAGCAATGGAATTACTGCCGCTAAGATAAAGGGTACTATACAGCAAGCACCCATCATACCAATCGCCTTTAATGGATGAAATCCTTCTTTCCTTGTATTATTGTTTGTATTCTTATCTTCTTTATTAGTATTTTTAAACATAATAACCTCCTGTATATATCATTATTTTATATTAATTCACGTTTCCAAAATCATTTGTTCCATAACTTACATATATGCAGGTTTGTAGCAGAAACCCAAACCCAATAAAGTATTTTTCTTAATATATCAACAAAATATGGAGAATTTATGGATGTGAGCAGAAATCCTATACGATAAGAAGAAAACACTCTGTAAAAATATTTATACAGAGTGTTTTCACCTATAGGACATTATTATTTTGAATATATGAATCTAAGTGTTTGGATTTCACACTTCTTATTTTAAATCTATGAATTGATTTTCATTGCTCTCATTGCATTTAATACAGCAAGTAATGCCACACCAACATCTGCAAAGACAGCTTCCCACATGGTCGCAATGCCGAAAGCCCCTAGCAGTAGTACAATAGCTTTCACACCTAAAGCAAAACCTATATTCTGCCAAACAATACGGTGGGTTTTCTTCGCTATCTTAATAGCACTTATTATTTTGGAGGGTTCATCGGTCATTAATACCACATCTGCTGCTTCAATAGCGGCATCAGATCCTAAACCTCCCATTGCAATTCCAATATCTGCCCGAGCTAAAACAGGTGCATCATTTATGCCATCACCTACAAAGGCAAGTTTACCCTTTGAACTCTTTTCCATATCCAATCTTTCTAAATTGCTTACTTTTTCATCTGGAAGCAGTTCTGCATAGACTTCATCAAGTCCTAGGTCTTTACCTATTTTCTCACCAACTGCCTTGCTATCACCTGTTAACATAACAAGCTTTTTAATACCCATATTTTTAAGACCAAGCAGTGCCTCTTTAGAATCATCCTTTACTTCATCCGATATGATAATATGCCCGGCATAACTTCCATCTACCGCTACATACACTACAGTTCCAATGGCTTCTGTCTTGGTAAAATCAATTTGCTCTGACTCCATTAATTTATGATTACCAGCTGCTATCAGCTTGCCTTGGTAATTAATTTTCAGACCATGGCCTGGGATTTCTGTAACATCAAGAATTGAACTTTTATCAATGTCACCGGTATACGCCTTTAAAATTGATAATGCAATAGGATGATTTGAATAACTTTCAGCATAGGCTGCCAAACGTAATAATTCCTCTTCTCCATAGCCATTCACCGGCTTAATTTGTGTTACCTTAAATATACCTTTGGTAAGAGTACCTGTTTTATCAAAGACAATGGTATCTACATCGTTTAATGCTTCTAGATAATTACTTCCTTTTACTAATACCCCATGTCTTGAGGCTCCGCCAATACCGCCAAAGAATCCAAGGGGAATAGAGACTACCAATGCACAAGGACATGAAATTACAAGAAAGATTAACGCTCTATATATCCATTCTGAAAATGTTGCACCTGTAAGGAATATAGGGGGTACCACAGCCATGATTAATGCTGCAAGGGTAACAATAGGTGTATATTTCCGTGCAAATTTAGTAATAAAGTTTTCAGTAGGTGCTTTTTTACTGCTGGCATTTTCTACAAGATCTAAAATCTTTGATACAGTGGAGTCTTCAAAATCACGTATAACTTCTATTTTTAATAGTCCGTTTTTATTTATAAAACCACCTAAGACCACATCTTTAGCGTTTACTTCCCTTGGCAAGGATTCACCCGTAAGAGCAGAAGTATCTACAGCTGAAATACCCTCAAGAATTGTACCATCAAGAGGTACTTTTTCTCCTGGTTTTACTAATAAGATTTGACCGATTATGACTTCATCTGGTGATACTCTTCTTTCCACACCATTTTCAATAAGGTTTGCATATTCCGGACGTATATCCATCAGGTCGGTAATAGACTTTCTGGACCTGTAAACAGCAAAGCCCTGAAACATTTCACCAATCTGGTAAAACAACATTACAGCTGCACCTTCTGGGTATTCCCCGACTGCAAAAGCACCTATAGTGGCTATACTCATAAGGAAATTCTCATCAAAGAAGTCCCCTTTTGTAATATTTTTTAGAGCTTTTAATAAAACTTCTCCACCTGATAGAAGGTAACTTACCAAAAACATTGCAAGTTCAATATAAAAAGGTAATTTAAGTATCATAGCTGCTCCAAAAATTGCAAGGGATATACCAAATTTAATCATATCTTTTTTAAGTCCAAAACTCTCTGAATTTTCAAAGGCTTCACCAGTACAACAACTATCTGAGCAGCCATTATCTGTATTGTGATTATGTGAATTATGGTTATCTGTACAACAATCATCACTGTGGTTATGGTCCCTGTGGCTTCCATGATCATGGTCATGTCTGTTTTGATCATGGTCATGGCTGTTTTGATCATGGTCATGGTTGTTTTGATCATGGTCATGGTTGTTTTGATGATTCCTGCTCTTATTCATTTTCTTTGTCTGGTCTTTCACTTTCACTACAACATCTGGTTCCACTTGCTTTACAATCTTTTTAACACTCTGTAATACTTCTTCCTCTCTATCAGCCGCAACCTCATAGCTCATTGATTTGGTTGCAAAGCTTACAACTGCATTACTAACGCCATCTAGTTCACTAACTTTTTGTTCCATTTTCATGGCACAGTTATTACAGTCTAATCCCTGTAAAAGTAATCGAACCTGTTTGTTTTTATCCATAACCAATCCCCGCCTTTACAATTATTTTTCATTGACATGGACCAGTCCTAAGCTAAAAATACTTTGAACATGATCATCATCCAGAGAATAAAATACTACTTTACCCTCTCTTCTAAATTTAACTAATCTCGCCTGCTTTAGTGCTCTTAACTGATGAGATATGGCAGATTGTGTCATACCAAGTAATTCTGCAATATCACATACACACATTTCTGCTTCAAAAAGAGCACATAATATCTTAATTCTTGTGGTATCTCCAAATACTTTAAATAGTTCTGCCAAATCATATAAATTCTCTTCCGGCGGCATTTGTTCTTTTACTTTTTCAATAATTGATTCATGTACCACTGTACAATTGCAACGATCTATTCCTAAATCTAATTTATTTTCCATCGTAATCCTCCAAGTATTATCATCTGAACACATGAACAATCATTCATATGTTTTTTATTATTATATTCCCAATTATAAGAAATGTCAACGCATTCCTAAGTAAAATTCAAAATTCTTCATCAGATTTTTATTTACTCTTTTTTATACTCTGCATTCATAAAATGTATTAAATTCGTATATAAGATAAATTGATAAATTTCTTTACGTATATTTCAATCTTTTTCAATACTGGTATATATAAAAGAAAAATTTTATATTGGTATAAATAAGATAGATTTTGCATTAAGTTATATGCATTTGCAAATTAATTGGTAAATTAATGTAATTTAATTTGTTTTTAATTTACTAAAATTAGAAAATATAGTACAATTATTTTTTGAAGCATAAAGTTGTTAAATAAAGAAAAAACTAGAAAGGATGGTTTGATTTTAGCAAATAAGTTTAACTTGATTCTTTAACAATTATATATATGAAAGAGGTGTAATTATGTGGTTTTCAAAATCTCAGGAAGAGGTTTTAGGCGAATTAAATGTCAATCCCTTAACTGGTCTTTCATCCAAAGAAGCTGACGAAAGACTCATGAAGTATGGGGCCAATAAATTAAAAGGAAAACCTA
>DALYNO010000249.1:0-6416 GCA_031975295.1 Anaerocolumna sp.
ATAAAAGCGCAGATTACCAAATTCTCCAATATACTTGCACCAACTGTAGTTGGCCTGATTGGCATATTTTTAATTTATCATTCTGTTCAAGCATTACTAAAGTAACTAAAGGTATCATAAAACAAAGAATGTGCAAACATATTACCTGGCTGATTGCTGACATGCAAGCAACAAGCTTCCATAGGCTTGACATGTGCATTCCCACCGGTAGGGCTTTTTATGGTTTAGGAAATTCGGAGAGACTTCCTAATATTATAAAAATATAATAAAAAAAGTCTTTGCAGATAATATCTTCAAAGACTTTTTTTGTATGATACAATATTACTTATCTAATTCCTGTTATATCTTTTATTACTTCACCTGCAAGAATTAGACCTGCTACTGAAGGAACAAAAGCATTACTTCCAGGTATTTGTCTTCTATCTGTACATTTTCTTTCAGCACCAGGTGGACAAATACAGTTTGCCTTACAACTGATTGCCATATCTTCAATAGGTTTTCTGGCTTCCTCTTTAGAGTAAACCACTTTCAGTTTCTTAACCCCTCTTACACGTAATTCTTTACGCATAACCTTTGCTAGAGGACATACGGAAGTTTTATAAATATCTGTGACTTCAAATCTGGTAGGGTCAAGTTTATTTCCTGCACCCATACAACTTATAATAGGTACATTACTTGCGCCTGCTCTAAGTACTAATTCAATTTTTCCTGTAACAGTATCTATTGCATCCACTACATAAGTATATTCACTAAAGTCATACTGGTCAGCAACTTCAGGGGTGTAGAAGGTCTGATGGGTATGAACAACGGCTCTGGGATTAATATCTAGTATTCTTTCCTTCATAACTTCTACTTTATATTTACCCACAGTTTTTCTGGAAGCTATTATCTGTCTGTTTATATTCGTTAAGCAAACCTTATCATCATCAAATAAATCAAAGGTACCAATACCACTTCTAGCTAACGCTTCTGCTGTATAGCCACCCACACCGCCAATACCAAATATTGCAACTCTTGCATTTTTAAGTAACTCCATTCCCTCGCCACCTAACATAAGCTCGGTTCTAGAAAATTGATTTAACATATATCCTGCTCCAATCTTTTTATACAACTTGAAATATGATAGCATTCCTTTTAAGACATGTCAACAGGGAGGTGTGGAATCTCTTCTGTCTCCAGCTCTTTCATAACAAATCAAGTCAATAATCCTATTCAAAATTCTCATAATAAAGTTAGGCACAGGACAATATATCTTTTAACTCTTTTCCTGAAAATATAAGTTCTACTGCTTCTCTTCTAAGCATCCTATATTCTTCAAAAATTCTGCCTGCCTCTTCCACATTATGATATACTTTCCAAAACCCACAGAGTAAATAATTCTCACCCTTATTTTCAATATAAGCTTCCACATCCTGAATGGGATAACCGAGTAAAATTCCAACCTCATGGGGAAATGAAGATAAATTCATTTTGAATGCACGATATCGTTTCTTAAAATGATATAAATTCCAGTAAAAAGATTCTATTCCCGATATATAACCTGATGATTTCATTACGGAATTTTCACTGTGCTGCTTAAATATAGCTTTCAACAGTTCTACATGATAAATCAAAATATAATAAGCTGTTTCTGATTCACACAAGAGTTTATATTGACATTGAAATTGACCTGCTTCCTCTTTTAGTGCTTTAAAAAACTTTAGTTTATCATCAATATATTTCTTATGAAAACTTACTAAAGTAGATGGTTTTGCTTTTATTAAGGTCGGCATACAGCTATTTGCAAATATAAAGCATACATAAGAGGATATACGGTCATCCTTTATATTAAATACGTCGTTACTCATAAACTTCCTTTCCTGATTACAGTTGTCAAGTAATCGGCTAAAACTACATATTTTATAAAATAAAATATAGTTTTGAAAATGATTCTCATTATAATTATCTCTATCTTATAGGAGTCTGTGGTTATTGTCAATAGATTATTATGCCAGGAATCCTTTAAAATAATGAATACATTCTCATAGACCGATTGTAACGTTAAGTTAATATTAGGATATACATTTTATAAAAACATACCAAGGTAATGTTTACCACTTTACATAAAGCAAGGTTACTAATTTATTGAAATATAAAAAAACCATGTAAAAGGATCAAAGTACTAAAACTTTCATCATTTCACATGGTTTAAAATACGTATTTTAAATTGAAGCTCTAATCATACTCCAAACTAAATTAGGTTGATTATTACATTAATTCTTAGAGGTATCTACTGCTACTTTTGCTTTTTCAAACTTATCAACACCAATATGGCAATATCCATTAGGATTCTTATCCAAATACTTTTGATGATACTCTTCTGCCAAGTAATAGTTAGTTAAAGGAAGCACTTCAATCGCTATAGGCTTATCATATTTTGTCTGTAATTCATTAATTGACGCTTTGATGATGTCCACATCATCATCGTCTACATAATAAATACCAGTTCTGTATTGACTACCTGTGTCTTCACCTTGTTTATTTATAGAAGTTGGATTAATAACATCATAATATAAATCTAATACAAAGGAAAGGCTTATAGTATATGGGTCATAGACTACTTTTACAGTTTCTGCATGTCCTGTATTATGATGGCACACTTCTTCATAAGTAGGATTTTCAGTATTTCCATTTGCATAGCCAACATTTGTTTCTATAATTCCTTTAATACCAGACAAATATTTTTCAGTACCCCAAAAACATCCTCCTGCTAAATAAATAACTTTATATTCTGCCATAGAATTCCCTCTTTCCAGATTAAAATATTTTCTTTCAGTAATTTATTGTACCATAAATTAAATCTTTTTAAAATAATCGGGATATTCTTTTTTTAATTGTTCCTCATCTAACTTATATCTTGAAAGATGTTTGGTAATGATTTCTTTCGCCAAAGAAGTGTCTTTTGCTTTAATTGCATCTAAGAGATTTCTGTGATCTGCTATGTTTTTAGAATCTTTTATTACTGCAAGGCTCAGACTTCTTACTCTATCAAAATGTGCCATCATCTTACGAATTAATTCATAAGTAAATGTTTTATTACATATTTGATATAATAATCTATGAAAGCCATTATCAAGTTCTAAAAGTTTATCCCGCCTTTCTTCTGCAAGATAAAATTCCTGAAGTCTTACATTCTCCTCCAGAGCTAATATATCTTCTTTGTGGGCCATATCACAGGCTAATTCAACCATGGACTGCTCTAATAATAAACGAACAAATCTGGCTTCTTCAACCAATACTGTATCAATTAAAGATATATAACTGCCCCTTTGGGGATAGATTTCTACTAGTTTAATCTTATTTAGTTCAATCAAAGCCTCTCTAACCGGGGTTCTGCTTATACCCATTTCTTTAGCAAGTTCATTTTCACTGACCATGCTTCCAGGTAATAAATGATTAGATATTATATTGTATTCTATAACACGAAAAGCATATTCTCTTGCAGTTTCCTTCTCATCACGAATAAGAACGTTCATTTTCACACCCATTACATATGGTAGGTTGTTCTGCCATACTGCCACCAATACAAGAGTAAGTTTTCATGTGGCACCTTTTCTATTATTTTCTCTCACTCTTCTTAAGCCTTCATGTTATAATATAAATATGATCTAGTCAATATACTTTTTTAATGTACTATATACTGCACCAACGTTTTGTATCATTTCAGCAAAATACCCTTCTATCTTCTTGCCCAAACCTACTTCATATAAATTAACACCAAATATATCCACTCTGTTTAATACATTTCCTAAGACAGAAGAAACATCTATGGACTGACCAATAGAAATAGATGAAAATACTTCTTTTAACTCTTCTGCCATTGGGTCCGGGCTAATATCAAATCTTACACCCTTATCATTGATTCCCATTAGATAACGGCACCAGCCAGCCAAAACAAGTGGAATATAAACTAAATCTGCTGTTTCTAATGTATTTGAGGCTTCATAGGACTTTATAGTCTCTCCAAAACGGATACTTAATTTTTGGGAGGTATCACAAGCAATTCTTTCAGGTGTATCAGGCATAAATGGATTTGGTAATCTAACTTCTAATACTTCCTGTAAGAATGTTTCGGGATCAATAATTCCAGGATTAGTTACTACAACTAATCCCTCCTGATATCCTATTCGTTCCACCAAGGTTCTTAATAAGTCATCATTCATTTCATCTGATATTTTATCAAAGGAGAGAAGGCATCCAAAAATTGCAAGAGCTGTGTGTAATGGATTTAAACATGTTGTTACTTTCATTCTTTCCACTTTATCCACGGTTTCTCTCTGAGTATATATAATTCCACCTTTATCAAGCGGCAACTTATCAGTTTTGAAATTATCTTCTATAATTAAATATTGTGGTTTTTCAGCATTGACATAGGGAGCTATAAAAGTATTTTTCTTAGTAACAAAAGGGGTCAATTCTGCTATTTCATCTTTGTTTAGCATTTCCATGACAGAATCAGAAGGTCTAGGTGTAATTTTATCGATCATAGTACAAGGAAATGCAATAGAATTGTTTACATAGTGTAAAAATTCTTCTGTTACCTTTCCTTTTTCATACCAGGTGCTTGCTATTTCAGTAACTGCTTTTTTTAGTTTTTCACCATTGTGGGTGCAGTTATCCATACTTACCATAGTAAGGGGATATGCTCCATTTGAAAATCGTTCGAAACACAATCCAGCAAGTTTACCCATATAACTAGTTACGTTTCTTGGGCCATTTTCAAAATCTGCAAGGACATCATTAAAATAAACTTTATTATTGTTGCATAAACTATATCCTTTTTCAGTTATTGTAAACGATACCATTTTAAGACTTTTGCTCTTAAATATTTCTTTAAGCCTGTTCCAATCCTTAGTATGATTGCTGTCCATGCAGAGAGCTTCTGTAATACTGCCGATTACCTTCTTATCTAATGTTCCATCTGCCATTAAAGTTACCAGAATACTTAAGTTATCATATTTATCAAAACCATTTTCAATGATCTCATAATCATAACCTTCTGCAACTATAATTCCGGTTTTCATAATGCCCTGATTTAACAGCTCCTGGCATACGGCTGCTGGAAAAGCACGAAATATATTACCACCACCAAAATGAATCCATTCAGGGGTTTCCATTGTTTGCTTTTTAACCTGTTCTATATCAAAAGCAGGTAATTTATAACCTTTATCTTCCCACCAAACAAAATCCTTTATTCCTTGTATACCTAATTCCATATCATAACCATACCTTTCTGTTACCAGTGAACATTTCACAGGTACAACTCATTGTCATATATAAGCTTCTTATTTTTTACTATTTTTAGCAATGGCTTCTAGTAATCCATTTAAATAAGTTGCACCTAAAGCTCTGTCATACAAACCATACCCAGGCATTGCCACTTCACCCCAAATTGCACGACCATGATCAGGACGTACAGGGCCGTCAAAACCTATTTCATATAACGCTTTCATAATTTCATACATATCTAAGGACCCATCACTTGATAAATGTGCTGCTTCATCAAATTTACCTGGTGCATGGTGAATTAAATTACGGACATGTGCAAAATGTATTCTTCCTTTTGCCACTTTAATAATATCCACAATATCGTTATTAGGATTGGAGCCAAGTGATCCAGTACATAATGTAATGCCATTAAATTCAGAATCCACACCCTTTAGTATTTTAAGTATATTTTCTTTATTAATTACTATTCTTGGTAAGGAGAATACTGGCCAGGCAGGATCATCTGGGTGGATTGCCATTTTAATATCATATTTTTCACATACTGGCTTTATCTTATTTAAGAAATAAATTAAATTCTCTAGTAACTTATCATTGTCTACATCTTTATATTGTTCAAAAAGAACTTTTACCTTTTCAAGTCTTTCTGGTTCCCAGCCTGGCAGTACAAACCCATTGCTTTTTTTATCCAATTCTGCAAATATTTTAGTTGGATCAATACTATCAATAATCTCTTGGTCATAAGATAAAACTGTTGAACCATCTTCTCTAACTTTAGCTAAGTCAGATCTGGTCCAATCAAATACCGGCATGAAATTATAACATACTAAATGGATATCTGCTTTGCCCAAATTCTCTAATGTTTCAATGTAATTATTAATGTATTGTTCTCTTTCAGGAAGGCCTATTTTTATTGAATCATGAATGTTAACACTCTCAATTCCTTCGATTTTTAATCCTTTACTTTCAACTTCACCTTTCATCTCAAGAATTTCATCTAAGGACCAAAGTTCGCCAGCAGCCTTATTGTATAAAGTTGTTATAACACCAGTTACTCCTGGAATCTGTCTTATTTGTTCTAATGTAACAGAATCATAATTTTTTCCAAACCATCTTAATGTCATCTTCATAATCTTCTGTCCGATGTATTA
>DALYNO010000250.1:0-6406 GCA_031975295.1 Anaerocolumna sp.
TATTTTATCAATTTGGTACTGACTGATTTTAATAAAATCGAAATTATCAAAGTTTATACGGAAGGCTTCTCGTTTTTTTAGTATTGTTAACCAATTTAAGCCGCATTGCATTACCTCTAGAAATAAATATTCGAAATGAATTCTATCATCATGAACGGGGTTACCCCATTCATCATCATGGTATTTTTTTGCTAAAGGATGGCAATTTGCCCATTCGCACCTAATTTTGTCCATTCCTCCACTCCCTCTCCTACTATTAAACTAATATTCTCCTTGCCCGTTTTGCTTATAATACATATTTAAATCATAAGGTGAATATATACCTAAATCTGTTACAACACCACTAATTAGATGAGGCAAAGTAATATCAAAAGCAGGATATAATCCTTTCACTCCTTCTTTGGCTATTCTATGTCCCATTATCTCTAATACAAAGTCAGAATTTCGCATTTCAATATCACTGTAGTCTGTGGTCTCCTTACCTTTATCTGGTGCTCCCGTCACAAAATAAGGTATTCCATAATATTTACATACAATAGCTAATTGAGATGTTCCAATCTTATTAATAACACTTCCATCCATACATATTGCGTCAGCGGCAGTTGTAAAAACATTGATTTTTTGCGTTTGTAGAGCATAGGATACCATGTTATCAGTTATAACTGTTACATCAAATCCCATGTCATAAACAACACTGGCTGTCAATCTGCTTCCCTGTAAATACGGCCTTGTTTCTGGACAAAAGACTTTTACATTACGATTCTTTTGTTTAGCAAGTTTTAATACCTGTCCGACTATAGTTTCTGCATAGCAATATGTTAATAAATTGGTTTCTTGTGGAAATACATTTATCAAATAACTCGCTATTTTCTCGATTTTTTTGTATCTACCATTTAATGTATTAATTGTATGATTAAAAATCTCCCTGTCAATGGGTAAAACGTTAATACGCGCCTGTTCTGCTACCATCAAACATTCATCTACAATCGCTTTCATACGAACCTTAGTTGTTGGACGTGCATTAGACAGAACATATGCTGCTCTACTCATGTATTCGGAGAATTCTTCTCCTTTTAAGAATCTTGCCTCATAAGCAGCCAGTGCCATGCCCATTCCTGCCGCCGTATATGGCCCTGCACTTTGGGTAACCATGTCTGCAATTGCTTGTGCAACTTCTTGGTAGGTTTTACATATTACATAATGAATTTTTTGAGGATACACTCTCCTGTCAAGAATTCTTACTTCACCCGCTTCATACCAAGCTATATTCTCATATTGTAGAATAAACGCCAGGCTTTCATCTGCTCTTTCCATTATAATCTCCTCATTTATTCATTTCTTTCAGAATATTTTTTTGAATTTCCTTACAATTATAAATCACTTTTTCCTCATCTATTGTAAGAAGTTCATTATCTTTATATAATACTTGTCCATCCACCATGGTTAAGCATATATCATTTGCTTGAGCAGCATAAAGAATATTGGCTAAAGGATTACATGCTGGTTGTAAATGTGGCTTATCTAAATCAAAAACTACAATATCAGCTCTATTACCTATTTTAATACTTCCGCATTCTTCACGTCCCTGAGCTTTTGCGCCATTCATAGTGGCAATTTTAAGTGTCTCAGCCATATTAAAACATACTGGATCTTGATTTAATCCCTTTTGAAGCATTGATGCCAGATTTATTTCCTCTAATCCATTCAAATTGTTATTACTTGCGGCACCATCTGTACCTATACTTATGTTTATCCCTATATTTAATAATTTCCAAGCATTCAAAAAGCCACTTCCTAGCTTTAAATTACTGGACGGACAATATGATATTGTAGCATTATTTTTATGTAATATTGCAATGTCATTATCATCAATCCAAACACAATGTGCAGCAATTACTGGAACTTCAAACACGCCAAGCTTATCAAGAAATTGAGTCGGTGTAAGTCCGTTTCTTCGCTTTTTGCTCTCTTGATGTTCCGCACTTGTTTCAGATATATGGACCTGGATTCTTAATCCAAACTCTTTTGCAAATTGAGCAACATCTGTAACCAGCCTCTTAGTTGCAGTATATTCAGCATGTATAGCAGCATCACATTTAATACGGTCATCTTCTCTTGTTTTAATCGTATCTAATAACCATTTTGTTTCTTGATAGGCAAGTAATTCATTAAAACTTTGGTTTTCATCAAATGAAGAACATCCACGTCCAATATTTGCTTTTATTCCACTTTCATCAACAGCTCTTGTAATACCTTCTATGTACATATACATATCAGAGAATGAAACAACCCCACTTTTTATCATTTCTGAGATTCCAAGTAGTGAACCCCAATACATGTGTTCACTATTCATTCTATCTTCAAAAGGAAACATTCTTTCATGTAGCCATCTATCCAACGGCAAATCATCACCATAGCCTCTTTGCAATACCATAGGTACATGGCAGTGTGTATTTATAAAGCCGGGAAGAGCAATCTTATTATTTCCATTGTAAACAGTACCATTATAATTCTCAGGTATATCTTTACCTATTGATACTATTTTATTACTTTCAATTAAGATGTTAACATGATTAATTACATTATAATGATCGTCAACATAACTTATATCCTTAAACAACATCTCTTTATCTCCTTACAAACTATTTATTATTTCACCTATCATTTTACCTAATTTATCAATGCTACTTTTAGCTGTTATCTCAACCTCAATAGTGGATACACTATTTTCCATTATTCCGGTTGCATAATTCGTTAATAAAGATATTCCCAACACCTCCATTCCACAATGCGCAGCTGTAAGAGCTTCCGTAACCGTTGACATTCCCACCGCATCTCCACCTAGGAGATTAATTATTCTTATCTCTGCTTTCGTTTCAAACTGTGGTCCTGGCATAAAAAAGTAAACCCCTTCATGTGCTGTTATTCCTAAATGCTTTGCACAACTTAGTGCCAGCATTCTAAGGGATTTAGAATATATATCACTTACATCAAAGAATCTAGGGCCAAATATATTCATATTCTGTCCTCGAAGTGGACTAGCCCCCATCAGTTTAATATGATCACTTATTATCATGAGATCTCCAACATTAAAATTGGAATTTACTGCTCCAGCTGCATTTGTAAGGATTAATTTTTTAACTCCTAACAATTTTAACACTCTTACTGGCAGCGTAAGTTCTTCAAAATCATAACCTTCGTAATAGTGGAATCTTCCCATCATACAAACAACATTTCTACCTTCATATTCACCAATCACTAGTTTACCTGGGTGTGAACTCACTGTGGTCTGTAAAAAGTTCGGTATTTCTTTGTAGTCAATGGTAACTTGGTTATGTATTTCTTGGGAAATCTCCCCCAGGTCTGTTCCTAATACAATTGCTATTTCTGGTACAATATCAATTCTCTCAGAAATATACTCTGCTGCTACTCTATATAATTCAAAATCATTGTTTTTCATTTATCCCACCTTATAGTTGTATTGTTAATTATGCATCAAAGAATATAGATTTGACATCAGGTAAATTTTTGCACAGGCTTCAAGATTTTCTGTTCTATTATATGCTTCTTTTAAAGATAAACCTGCAGACAATGTTCCATGATTTTGAAGTAGACAGACTTTATTTGTTTTGATCTTTTCTATTGCATGGAGTCCAATTTCTTCACTTCCTGGTTTCGAAAATTCACATACCTCCACACTACCATGAAATAAATAATTCATTTCCACAAGAATCGGTGGTATGGATTTATTCAGCACTGCAAATACAGTTGCATAGGTAGAATGGGTATGTATAATCGCATTAAGATCTTCTAAATTCTTATATAAGATAGCATGCATCTGCCATTCCGAGGATGGATTATGAACGCCTTCAACTACTACCCCATCTAAATCAATTAATACGAAATCCACTTCTCTCATACTACTATATTCTATTTGACTTGGAGTAATCAGCATTCTGTCCTGTCCAATTCTAATGCTCAGATTTCCATTCATGGCTGTAAGCAGCCCTTTGGAATAGGCTTTATTAATATAAGTTAATAATTCCTTTTTTTCTTCTATATAATTCAATTATCTTTCCCCTTTCAAGTAAAAAGTGGATATCAAACTTATAACCTGATATCCACTCGATGTAGTTAACTCCTATCACCCTCTGTATAATCAGGATCAATGAAGGCTCCTTCTTTTAAACACCAAATACAGTATTCTTCATTTTTTGTACCATCTAAATTGGTTCCCAGCACCTCTTCAGTAAGATCCATCTCACAACATTTACAAGCTTTTAAATCCATATATTTACCTCCTAGACTCATTAATTTATTTGCATAAGGTTTAACCTCATTGCCTCATTTAATTGATTAACTATTTCTTTTGCTATTGGAGAAACCCCATTTTGGATATGCATATTTTTAATATTATTCTTATAACTTTCGTAATTATCAAAAATATCATTAATAACTACATTCACAGCCTCAGTATTGCTAAGAATTTGTCCAACTTTATATTTAACTATAAAATCTTTTACTCCCTTTTCTTGATAGAGGAAGTCATTCACTCCATCTATTATAATAGGGATTCCCATATATAAAGTTTCATAAAATGAATTTGCACCAGCTTTTGTAATTACCAAATCAGATATATTCAGCAAATCTTCCATATTATTAACAAATTTGCAAATATGTAAATTATTCTCCATATTATTTTTCTTAGAAAACCTACTTACAAGATTGTACAGCTGCTCATTTTTACCGCAGATAAAAATATACTGATAGCTTAATTCGAAAGTTAGATATACTTTCTTTAATATATCCATATAATGGTAAATACCTTGAGAACCACTATTAATCATTATGGTTTTCTTATTGGGATCAAGGCCAACTTCTTTGTAAAGCATAGCATTATCTTTAATTACAGAATATTTTGCATTAATAGGATAGCCTGTTACAGATATTAACTGACTGTCTATTTTACTTTTTATTAAAATATCACGAACTACTTCATTTGCACAAAAGTATCTAGTTGCTCCTGGTACAGCAAATCCGACAGATATTGGATGATAGGGATCAGTGATCACAATATAATAATTTTTCTTCACTTTTAACTCAGCCAGAATTTGCATAAATGCGTAATTAAGTGTGTGGGAAGTTGATATAAAACAATCAATCTGGGGATTAGAAACTATAAAGTCTACAATTTTCTGATAGACACCCTCATAAAAGTCCGTTGATAAGTCAGGCCTTGTCATTGCTGAAAATTCACTAAATTTACAACACAATTGAATTGAATTGGTCATTAAAAAATTGTAAAATCCACTTAGTATTTTATTGCTGGTCATTAGCTCTTCATAAAATGTTGGATAACAATCAACTTCATATTGCAACTCTCTAAATTTATCTGCCAAACTATACATTACACTATTATGCCCATTACCAGTAACTGTTGAAAGAATTGCTATTGACATATTTCACCTCCCTAGTACCCTATTGTCTTAACTGATAACTGCTCCACTAATTAAGCTCACGAGATCATCAATAGTTTCTATTGCAAAAAACCTGTAGTTTTCTTCGTTATCAAAGATTGATATTTCAAATTCTTCTTCAATAGAATAAAACAACCCCATTAATTTTATAGAATCAAAAGACAAGTCCTGAATAAAGTAATCCTTACCACTAATCTCCATACTCGTATTGTTAACCATATTATCCTTTACAACATTAATAATTCTTTCTTTTATTTCCATTCTAGATTCCTCCATTTATAATATTCTATTAATTTAATTTAATAGTAACTTAAGCTTTCTTCTATCGACCTTTCCATTATCAGTAATAGGGAAGGATTCTAAAAAGTATATTTTTGCAGGTATCATATAGTGTGGTAAATCCTTACTAAGATAATTCTTTATACTCATCTCTGTAGTATCAGGTGTCTTGCATATGACACAGGCTACTAATATTTTTCCTGTACCTTTTGTTAAAACTAGAGCAACCGCATTCTCAACCATAGGTAATTTTGTAATATAGTTTTCTATATCTCCAAGTTCGATTCTAAACCCATTGATTTTAACCTGATTATCTATTCTGTCAAAGAATTCTATATTACCATCTGGAAGCCAACGGCCAATATCCCCTGTTCGATACATCATTCCCGATTCCTCTAAGGGATTGGCTACGAATCGTTGATTGGTCATTGGTTTATTATTTACATACCCAAGTCCAAGTCCATCTCCACTAATGCAAATTTCACCGTAAGCAAAAATAGGTGCAATAACATCTTTACTGTTTAGAATATATACCTCACTATTAGCTGTTGGAGCTCCAATTGGTACACTATTTGTTTTATAATTCAGCTCTTCTTCAATTGGTATTTTATAAATGGTATTTCCCACTGTACACTCACATGGACCGTACC
>DALYNO010000251.1:0-6357 GCA_031975295.1 Anaerocolumna sp.
TCTCTCATTTTTTTTAACAGAGTAACTTCCATATATGAAAGCACTCTGCAATATATTATAAAATTATTTTACTTTATCGTAAGCTGGGTTAAAGGCATAGAAGTTTTTAGAATCCAAATGATCTTGAACGATACGTAAAGATTCACCGAATCGGGTAGTATCAAGTAGAATATCATAAGCATATTTTTATATAAATACTTTCACAATAAAGTAGGAACTACAAAATTTCCTTTATAGAACCAGCAAATAACTTAATTCCTCTTTCTATATCCTCAAAAGATGAGTTTGTAAAGTTCATACGCAATGTATTAATATCCTTATAATTTATATAAAAGGGGATTCCCGGAACAAATGCTACATTTTTTGAAGCTGCTATGTTAAATAGCTTTATAGAGGATTTTCCTTCCGGCAGTGTTACCCAAAGAAACATTCCCCCAGTAGGTCTTGTAACCTCTATTCCCTCCGGGAGTTCTTTGTCAAGCCATGATAACATATAATCTTTTTGTTCTTTGTAAGCTTTGCAAATATGGGTAATATGCTCGTCTAAACTATTACTTAATAAATACTGATATAAAACTCTTTGAGAAAAATTATTGGTATGTAAGTCAGATGCCTGTTTTACGATAACTAGTTTATCTATAATTTCATCATTGGCACAAATCCATCCAAGTCTCATAGCTGGTGCAAAGACTTTTGAGAAAGAACCAAGAGAAATCATTCTAGTTCCTAATAAAGATGCCATTGTTTCTACTTGTTCATTTTCAAAACATAACTCACCATATGGATTATCATCAATTAGTATGGTCTCTGTCTCTTTCATCATTTCAGCTAGTTTTTTTCTTATTTCAGATGAATACGTAAGACCTGTAGGATTTTGATAATTTGTAACCGCATAAAAAAGTTTTGGATTTTTATTATCAATAACTTGTTTCAATTCGTCTAAGTCAATACCATCCTGATTAAGTGAAACAGCATTCATATTAGGTTCAAAAATAGAAAAAGCCTGAATAGCACCTAAATATCCTGGTTTTTCTATTATTATTTGATCACCGGCATCTATAAAAACTTTTCCAATCAAATCTAAGGCCTGTTGTGAGCCATTCGTTATTATAATATTATCCGCTGTTATCCCTAGTCCTTTATAGTATCTATTTGCAATAAACTCCCTAAGTGGTCTGAAGCCTTCTGTTGTACTATATTGAAGTACAGACTCACCACATTCCTGAAGAACCCTATTTGAAGCTTCAGCAATTTCATTTGCAGGGAAAAATCTTGGATTCGGCAATCCTCCAGCAAAAGAAATTACCTCCTTATTTTCAGTTACCTTTAATATCTCACGAACAAAAGACTTTTGAACTTTATTCATTCTGTTTGAAAATCTCATATTTTACCCACCTCTCTGGTTTCTGCTTAAGCTACTATAACTTTAACAATTTCTAAACTGCACAATTTTCTAATAATTTACTCCAACAAAGGTTGTCCACAAGGTAAAAAGCATAAAAGGTGAACCATAATCATATATTTTCTTCAATTTAAAAATACTTCCTGCCTTTTGGATCCATAATAAAAACCCTGTTAATGAACTACACAAGCCCTTTTCACTGTATTAGTAAAATATGTTAATTTATCTTTTAGTACATTATAGAAGCGACGCGTTAACCTGTCAATGTTTATATTTATTTTTCCATACTTATGTAATTAAATACAACAGTTATATGGGTTAATCTACGATAATACACCTCTGTCTTCTCGTCTATCTATAAAAATTTACTTAAGAAACAATTGCATTTCTTAAGTGTACATTTAAATATTGAAATATAGCATTTTTTATTTAATATAAGAGTACCCCTAAACATTCCAAGTAATCTCAATTCTATCATCAGCTATATATATCACCTGGACCAACGTATCTACAACTGCTTGTTTATCAGCAAATGACAGCTCTTCCCATTGATTCACATGGTTTTTTATAACTCTCATACTACCTTCCTCAACATTGCTGCTTATTTTATAAATCTCTTTTTTTAATTCATTTTTCTGAGTATCAAGTAATACAATTTTTTCATTGATATATGTCATCAGCACATCATTTGCAGTGCTATCTTTTTCAAGGAGCTGTTTTATTTCATTTTCCAATCTGCTAAGTAGAATTTTGTTTTCATTTAACTTTGGATTAACATTTTCACTATCGTCATAGGTTAGCTCCTGAAAGCCAGACAATTTCTTTTTAATTGCGGTGAGCATATATTGCTCTAATAAGTCAGCATAAATCGTTTTGCCAACTCCTTTACATAACTTCTGATTAAGACGGCTACTGCAAACAAAGTATCTTCCCCATTTTGTCTTAGCCTTGGCCACTGTTAGAGCGTATCCACAATTACCGCATTTTACTTTACCCACAAGCCAGGAGTTTTTTGGTTTACCTGATTTCGTTGATTGTTTGTTATTTAAGCATTTTATTCTGCATTTGAGCCATATTTTTGAAGATACAATTCCTTCATGAGGTGCAAGTACTACCTCTTTAGCATTTATATCACTGCGCTTATTTTTCTCAGAAGAGACTCCTTTATACAAATAGCATGCATTATGTCCGGTAAAGTCTTCCACCGGATTTATTATGTCAGCACCCTGGCTCTTAAAGAAATTATATACATCAGCATCAGCTTTTACATATACAGGGTTACGCATAAGTTCTGATAATCTTGCTGTGCTCCAGGAAGCTCCCCTTACATTTACTATTCCATTATCCCGCAAATGTCTTATAACATCTCCAAGGGATGTACCTGACTCAGAGTATAGAGCATATAATAATTTTATTTGCTCCTCTTCTTCAGGAACCGGCACATATTTTGAGGTATGTATACCTTCAATTATGGTCTTCTCAAGGGCAAATCCATAGGGTACTCTTCCTCCCATGTAAAACCCTTTTTTGCATCTTGCATAATAGGTATCTGCTATTCTTTTCTGAATTGTCTCTCGCTCTAACTGAGCAAATACAATACAAATATTTAGCATTGCTCTACCTATAGGCGTTGAAGTATCGAACTTTTCAGTTGTAGAAATAAATTCAACTCCATGAGTCTGGAATATCTCCATCATATTAGAAAAATCTAATATAGATCTGCTAATACGATCCAATTTATACACAACTACTTTTGAGATAAATCCTTGTTGAATATCTGATAGCATCTCTTCATAAGCTGGACGATTTGTATCTTTACCACTATAGCCCTTGTCAGCATATATTTTATATGGTTCCCCTCTAGTCTCATATATACCATACTCAATTTGGCTCTCCACAGAAATACTGTCTTCTTTGTAAATGGACTGCCGTCCATATAAAGCAGTGTACCTGCCACTCATTGCTACCCCTCCTAACTATGCAGAAGCAGAGAAGCCCACATGCATAGTTTAAAAATACGAAATATGATTGTTTATTCATACCTCTTAAATATATGATATAGTTCTTCTTCTATACTTTTAACATTTACCTCTACTGGTTTTCGATGAATGATGATAAACTCCATATTTTCTTGCTTCATTTCCTCAGTTTCTATATGGTAAGATTTATTAATCAACTTTTCCTTCATGACTTTTCCATCTATATTTTTTATTATCATATGCTCTATAGTTAGTACAATATCATTAAAAAAGCCATTACTTTGAACCGTTCCTTGTCTGCTTGACAGAGGTCGGATCAAAGTAATGGCTTAAGTTTATGTCTAAATAATAAAGTACTCAAAAAAAATTATTACTTCATTGTCAGATATTGAATAGAGGATTCTTTTGCATGCACCTCATCCTTATAGGTATAATAATTGTTCCTGTATTCTTAGCTATTTACTAAGCTAAGTCACTAGCATGAGATATCAAAAATATATAAGTGGTAATGCTTTATATTTATCACTAAGTTGAATATCTTTTAGTTCAAATGTAACTTTTTCATCTACTTCCGCAAGAATGTAATCATTTAGCCAATTTATAAATGCCTCTGAACCAAACATAACGCAGGTTGATGATCCTTCCTCGCTTTGGAACGTAGCCCAATAACCATGTTGATTATTTTTATCGTATAACCACTGGTCAAACTTTCTTTGATAATCATTTATGTTTTCAGCAATTGTATCAGGGACATTGATTATATCAGCAGAATAGGTCCATTGTAATGCTACTCTTTTCATATAGCCTCCTGGCTTAATTTTAGCGAATATACCATATTTTATCACAATAATTATAAATCAACAAACTTATGTAATCATTTTTGTTATTTTATATATTACATCATTTTATGTTACCTTATGAACATTTTTTACTGAAAACCACACGATTTCCTTCACAGAATCAGGTGGCATTAAGTTGACTGATTATAGAAATATATGCTGCACTCTCATAATAAAATAAGGTCACGACAGCATATATACTGTGTGACCTTATATAGAAAAATATGAAATATGGAAAAACGAATCAACGAACCTAATTTTCTATCTTTTTGCCCACCACCACCAATCTTCCATTTTCAGTAGAGTAGTCACATGTAGAGAGGGTTATCAATTGATCTCCATATTCAGCTGTATATCCTGTGTCATATAAAGACAAGGCTTTGATATTCATAATAAATTCATCAAACTCTGCTTGGGTAGCCGTTCCTGTGAACTTATAGTATTTAAAAACTTTATCACTTGTTTTGTATATTTGCGAAAGAAACACAGCTATAATTTGGTAATTTCCTTCTTCATATAGATTAGAAAATTGGATATAAGGATGTTCTTGATAATACTCTTTTGATTTGTATTCCTTAAGAGCTCCAAACATTTTACCATCCTTCATATTATGTCCATATATCATCAAATTCGATGCTGGTTCAGTGGGATTACATTGGGCATCTAAGAACAGTTCCCCATACTTGCTTTTTCGTTTATTAAAATCCCTATCTAAATAATACTCTTCATTCTCAGGAGTTTGCATTACTGGGTAATTAATTACCGTATTTTCTATTTGAATCCATCCTGCCAAATCGGGGTTTTGATCTAATAGGGCTTCATAGTGAGGAAGTATATGCTTTGAAGAAGGTGGTGATGATATAGAAGAATTTATACTATTCACATCTGATACAGCTTCTGCTTCTTCCTCCTTACTAGTTTCTATTGCACTTATTAATCTCTCGACTTTCATATCATTTAGATAACTTTCCCACATATTGTAAATTAAGTATCCTACGCTTATAAAAAACAAGCTTATGGAGAGAACTTTTATAACACTTACTTTTTTCATTTGCTCTCTCCCCTCTAAATTATAGAGACTTTTTCTTTCTTTTCAATACTTCTAGGGATAGTAGTGAACCTAGTGATATTATTCCAACTAAAGCCGTCGGTAACAATGGTATACGATTATCTCCTGTTTTAGGAGAATCATCTAGTTGATCTTCTTGGTTAGAAGAAACACTTCCCTGATTTTTTATATTGTTTTTATTCTCATCTGTTGCATTTTGTTGTTTAGTATTATCTTTGCTTCCATTTTCATTCGTATTCGTTTTAGTTTGTTCTACCGTGGTACCTGCCTCAGAATCTTTTACATCATTCTCATTTTTGCTATCTTCTGATGGACTATTGTCTCCAATCTGATAGTTATTACCATTGGCAGTAAGCGCTGCTAATTTTCCATCTGTATCAATTACGAAACCGTAAGGTGAAAAATGGTTGGCGATAAATTGTGCACATTCCACACCATTCTCATTCATAAGAGTTGTAGGTAGAATTATTAACTTTCCATCAATGATACAAACAACAACAATTTTATCTTTTTGACTTTTTAGACTATCTGGTATGGGGCAGATAATACTAACTGCTGTACCTTCTTTTGGTTGAACCTTTGTATTAGTTCCTTTCAGATATAAACTTATATCCAAGGGATAGATTAGCGCATCTTCTTCTGTTCCTATAAGTTCGATCTGCTTTAAAGCTCCTCTGATCTGAGCCTCTACAATCGGATCATCCTTCAAACGTACTTCTACGGATTCGTCAAACGCATCTCCAATTGAGGTTACTTTGATTCTATCTGAATTACTAATTCCTTTTGGCGCTTCAATGATAGTAATGGTTTTTGCATCCACAGGAGGTATGTCTGTTGGTCTAGTAGGATTAATTGTAGGTGCTGGATTATCTGTTGGCGCTGGATTGTCTGTTGGTGCTGGATTATCTGTTGGAACTGGATTGTCTGTTGGTGCTGGTGTATCTGTTGGTGCTGGTGTATCTGTTGGTGTTGGTGTGTCTGTTGGTGTTGGTGTGTCTGTTGGTGCTGGTGTGTCTGTTGGTGCTGGTGTATCTGTTGGTGCTGGTGTATCTGTTGGTGCTGGTGTAT
>DALYNO010000252.1:0-6340 GCA_031975295.1 Anaerocolumna sp.
TTCTTCTATTTCTTCTATAGAAAGAGATAAAAGGCCAATACTTTTCTTGGTATCTTCAATTGCAGAAGCAATTCCTGTAAATTTATCCTGGGTTAAACCTACATAATCAGCCTGTGAGGCACTTATATTTAAGACTTCGTCCATTTTATTCACTGCACCAGTTGCTTTGAGCCTTAACTCATCTATAGTCAGCTTAATGTCTGATGAGAATCTATTAGCCTCTTCTGAAAGCTTCGTTATCTCGCCAGCTACCACTGCAAAACCTTTACCGCCCTCTCCAGCTCTGGCTGCCTCAATTGCTGCATTAAGTGCCAGTAAATTGGTTTGACCAGCAATGTTACTAATCATTTCACTTATGGTTAATATCTTTGTAGTACTCTCATGTGTATCCAATATGATTTGATATATCTCTTTAGAAATCTCTGTATTGGCTTTTGTTTTAGCAACAAGTTCCAGTAGTGTCTCATTTCCTTCTGTTTTAAGCTGTTCAACACGCTCCGCTGCATTTTGAAGTACTTTCATATCTTGTTCTTCTTTTTTAAGAAGTTCATCCATTTCAGTAATCCTGGCTACTCCTACACCAATATCTTCAGTTTGTTGATTACTTCCCATAGCAATTTGCTCTACAGTGGCCGCTTCTTCCTGAATCATCTGGGTAGACTCCTGAATCATGCGATCCATATTCTGTGAAGACGTAAAAATATCTTTTGCAATAATAGCATTGTCTTTTAATAATATTCTAAATGAATCTGAAATGGCTTCAAAAGCCATTGCAAGTCTCCCAATTTCATCTTTTCTTTTTAGATACTTTTTGTTAATTAACTGATTAAAATCCCCTAAGGACATGGTATGGCATATCTTGGTTATATAGGCAATTGGCTTACTAATTCTGCTTGCTGCCAGAAAGACCACCATAAACCCAAGGATTATAAAAAACATAGAGACAATCACAAGTGTAAATCTAAGTGAAGTTAGCCCTGATAACACTTCACCTTTATCGATTTCCATTGCGAGAATCCAACTGGTATCTTTTATAGGCGCATAGCCCATATATTTATCCGTTACACCATCTCTATATTCACCAAATCCCGCTTTACCGCTGAGCATTTGTTTATGTATTTCATCAAACCCCTTATAACCTAGTAAGTTACTGCTTTGCATATCTTTCATGTTTACGTTATCTTCAATGGCTGCTTTATCCTCATGATCTAACTGGCTGTCATTACTAACATTGCTGTTATTATTCCAACTGTCCTGGCTAGCAGAAGCCGAAGAAATTCCGTCTACAGTCTCTCCACCTTTTGTCTTAATTGCTTCTAATACCTCATTTAATTTATCTATATTGGAATGGGATATTGTATTTCCTACTGCATTTAAAAGAAAGGCAGAACCCGATTCACCAAAGGTTAACTCCTTGGTTATTTCGCCTATTTCATAAGCACTTCTATATCCAAATAATCCTCCAATAATTTCATTATTTAGTGTAATAGGAACACCATATATAATTATTAGTTCATCATTACCTGATATAATGGGATCCGTCACTACCTTTTCACCCTTCATAACTTTGTCAAAATAATCTTTACCTATTAAATTGCCATTTGTACCATCCTCATATAATAGTTCACCCGAGGGATTAACAAATGCCATATGTATATAATCATATTGTTCTTTAAACTTTAATAGGGTGGGAAGAATACTATCCTGCTGTTGTATAGATATTTGATCAAATAAGGAAGTATTTGATAAAACAGATAGGGTATTTAAATATCCTGATATTTCTGAACTTACTGTATTACTTGCTTCAATCGTTAATTCTGTCATAGAATTCTTCGTATTCTCTGTCAATGCCTTCTCGGCTGTTTGATAAGCAACTACACCCAGCCCCATACATATTAGTAATAATAACATACCAAATACCATTGACAGCTTCATCTTTATGGTTCGCATCTGTTTCCTCCAATTAGGGGTTCTCATAAAACGTCATAATAATTCATTTTAGACCCTCAAAATCATTCTAGTTTTTGTGAATCTAAAAGTCAATAGATAGGTATTTTTTCTCATTGACAATTTTTATTGATAAGAAAAAAAGTTCTAAATAAACCAGGGAATATTTTGAAATTTTGTAGAAAACCCCTTAATTTAGAACTTATAATATCTCTCATTATTAAATTTGATTTGATTTTGTATAAAAGGATAAACCTAAGTTTTGGTTTAATTGTGGTAAGGTAACAATTTCTCCA
The DNA here is from genome assembly GCA_031975295.1 of Anaerocolumna sp. GTDB lineage: Bacteria > Bacillota > Clostridia > Lachnospirales > Lachnospiraceae > Anaerocolumna. The sequence continues at coordinate 2,244 of DALYNO010000252.1, forward strand.
GCCTGTAACAATTCTTTTTTCTTAAAAGCACCATAACCTGCTAACAGGAATGTAAATAAAGGAAGGGTCTGCACCCACATAAGTGTATTATCTGTAAGCCCATGGATGAAAGCTGCTGCAATAACAGCTAGGATTAATGAGGTGACTTCCGATCTTTTTTCTTTGAAACATGTTTTACATAAAAAATATAAATATTTTATGGTAAAAAATAAGATTAGCAGACTTCCGACAATACCATAATTCAGAATAGATTCTAATATAAAATTATGGGAATGTGGAATACGATTTCCCATCTGTTTGGTCTTAAAAGCAAATGCCATAGGCCCTTCACCAAACAAAGGTGCCTGTTTAATAAGTTTTATGGCTTTATCCCATATCTTAAATCTCATATTCAGCGTTGTACTAGCTTCGGATACTCTCGGGATTATATCAAGATTTAAAATCAGGATTAAGAATCCTCCCAGTAAAGCTAAGCCAATCCAATAACCAAGAATACGGTATCTTTTCAAAAGGAACAATAACACTGCAGTTCCGGTAATTACTTCAACCCATGCAAACATACTCTCGCATAAATATATATTTATTACATTAAATGCCGCTATAACCAAAAATAAACTTCTATTTTCTTTATTGGTAAGTATTTTATATACACTAATTAATATGACTGTAGCTGAAATAGTGCCAAAATAGTTAGGATAAAAAAATATGGAACAGACACGTTCATAATTATAGTATCCTGGAAATTCAATCATAATTATCTTTTCAAAAACTGCATATACAGTACCTAACATACTAAATACACATATGATAGTAAGTGATTTTTCAAATAGGTCCTTCGTCATGATCTGATACTGAAATATACCAAGTACAAGTGCAAGGGTAAATCCAAAGCCTCCAAGTATACCATACCAGTTACCATGCAAAGCAGAAACAATTTCTACGAAGCTAAAAAACACAAATACAAGTGTAGCATACTTATGTAATATAAAAATCTGCCTGGTTTGTCTATTTATTAAAATATACATTGCTGCCATTATTAAAATACTAGCTGAAAGTATATAAGGTAAAAATATACACGCAGCTGTTGCCATTACTAAATTCGTATAAGTTAAGGCTGTATCATATTGACGATGCTGTATAATATGTGCTTTACTTTCTATGATAATCTGCCTCTTTTCGTTAAGAGTGTCCTTGATATAACTGAACCTTTTTCTCTGTCTCGAAGATGCATTTTAGCACATAAAAATCTTAATATCAATCTGGTATATTCTTAATGTTCTTTAAGAATTTATTAACTTTCATATTTATAAAATACTGTTTTTTTACATTGGTGAAAGAAATTATCAAATGCCTCATGGCTATAACTGCCCTGAATATGTATTAAAAAATGGTGATATATAACACTTCTTTGTATATTACCAATCTCTTCCTTCCATATACAAAAGAGCATTACATATACTAGCTGCTACATTACTTCCACCTTTTCGACCCTTCGCAACAATATAAGGAATGTTTAACTCCATAATTAATTCCTTTGCTTCAACTACGTTAACAAAGCCAACAGGAACGGCAATAATTAATTCTGGTTTCAGTTTACCTTCCTTTACCAACTCATATAATCGAATGAGTGCAGTGGGGGCATTCCCAATAGCAAAAATTACTTTTTTATGAAGAGTTGCGGCTTTTTCCATACTTATATATGCCCTTGTCACACTTCTTTCCTTCGCTTCTGTTGCCACATCACTATCGGCCATAAAACATAGGACCTCACTGTCATATTTTTTCAAAGCAGCCTTATTCACACCCGACTTGGCCATATTTGTGTCAGTTACTATAACGGCTCCTTCTCTTAAGGCCTTTAGTGCATACTCTACTACGTTATCGGAAAAACTTAGGTTCTTGGCGTAGTCGAAATCTGCGGTGGTGTGTATGACTCTTTTCACAATTGGTTTTACTGCCGTATCAATGGTATTCCACAGATTTTTATCTATCTCTTCTTCAATGATAGCAAGACTTCTTGTCTCAATGTCCATTGGAATCATATATTCATTATTTATTTTCATAATTCAATACCAACCCTTGCATATATTTTTTTATCATAAGGATGTTTTATTTTCTTCATTTCCGTTACATAGTCAGCATATTCCAGAAATAATTCATCTGGCTCCCTGCCCGTTAAAACCAGTTCTAAGTCATCTCTTTTATTTATAATAAGCTGATTGATTTTATCTTTATCCACCATGCCAAGACGATAAGCTGCACATATCTCATCCAAAATTAAAAGATCACATTCTCTATTCTCTACCATCTGCACCACTTTTTGCAGATTACTATTATGATAAGACATGGCTTTTTGCTTCTCTTCCTCTGACATAGCTTTAAAAAAACCTAAATCTTCTTCATTTCGTAACATTGTGATGCCTGGTATTAATTTAAGACTATTTAATTCACTCACCATTTTACCTTTTAAAAACTGCAGTATTACCACTTTCATACCGCTGCCTGCAGCTCTTACCGCTAAGCCAATGGCTGCAGTGGTTTTTCCTTTGCCATCACCACAATATACATGAACGAATCCTTTATTCATTTTTTCTACCTCTCTATATTTTAATCAAGTCTGCCGACCTCCACCTATTCTATATACCGATGAAAGGAATCAATGAATGGTATTTCAATATATTTTCTTATTCTCATAGCAACCATTCATGCAAAATGTATACCTTAATGTCAAAAGTAAAGAAAAGGGTTCTAACTAATGGTTTTATATACCTTCTTCAATAATTTTATATATCAAGTCCATATCAAGGCTATTTCTCATGGTATCAGCCAGCAGATTATACTGACTCTCTTTATGTTCCTTCAGATTTATTATTTTTATACCCTCTGCAGATAGACCTTTCTTTTTTAAGAGGATTTTAATAATTCCTGATAAAATTTCTTCACTATCAAAAATTCCATGAACATATGTGCCAAGAATATTATCTTTGATAAAGCCATCCATTTTAGATATTTCCTGATTCTCATCTATGGATTTTAGTTGAGAGACTATCTCTGGGGAATCCCCCTGGGTCACAAGGGTTCTGCCCATATGTATTTCATAGCCTTCAAAATTAGCTCCTCCTAGCTCCCTAAACATACCCTCAACCGGTCTTATAACACCCTTTACCCGGGTTCTTACCTTGTCCTTTTCAAAGATTGTAATAGCATTCAAAAGTCCCATACCCTTAATCTCTTCGTAAGTCTCTACAAGATAGGGATCTTTTAATTCTTCTGAAAGCATTTGAAATCCGCCGCATATACCCATAATAACAGTTCCATTGGCGGCTAGTTTCTTAATTTCTGCCTCTAATCCGTTTTGTCGCATCCATAGTAAATCACTCATTGTACTTTTTGTACCTGGTAAAATTACCATATCCACGTTCTTTAATTCATGTGGGCTGGTAACATAGGTAAGGGTGACCTCTTCCAGGGTTTCTAGAGGATTAAAATCTGTAAAGTTAGAGATTTTAGGAAATTTAATGATGGAGATATTGATAGGACCCTTTCCCTTTTTACCATAAAATCTCTCACTTAGGCTATCTTCATCGTCAATATCTAAATAGGTATAAGGAATTACACCTGCTACGGGTCTATTGGTTATTTCTTCCAACATGGTAAGACCTGGCTTTAAGATTTCTACATCACCCCTGAACTTATTGACGATACTGGCCTTTACCATATGCTTTTCCTCTTCTTCTAAAAGCATCAGGGTTCCAGCTAATTGAGCAAAAACTCCACCCCTGTCAATATCTCCTACCATCAGAACTGGTGACTTGGTAAGCTTGGCTAATCCCATATTGACAATATCATCCTTCTTCAAATTAATTTCCGCTGGACTTCCCGCTCCCTCGATTACAACAATATCATACATAGACTCCAATTTATGATAAGCTTCCATAATTTCAGGAATTAAGGTCTTTTTATATTTAAAATAATCAACCGCTTTCATATTGCCTTTTACTTCACCGTTTACGATAACTTGTGAACCTACATCCGTGGTGGGTTTTAAAAGTATGGGATTCATAAGTACTGAAGGTTCAATCATACTAGCCTCAGCT
>DALYNO010000253.1:0-6328 GCA_031975295.1 Anaerocolumna sp.
AACTGTATCATTTGTATGATAAATAGATTAATTCTATGAGTTTCGCAACTGTCTATTGTAATAAAGCTACAGTTTCTCTAGCAATTGCTAATTCTTCATTTGTAGGAATGATGTATACTTTAACCTTGGATTCAGGAGTAGAAAGTTCAATTTCTTTACCTCTTGTTTTGTTGTTTGCTTCGTTAAGTTCAACACCAAGATATTTTAAGTAGCTCATAGTTCCTTTTCTAACTGCCTGATCATTTTCTCCAAGACCAGCTGTAAATGCGATTGCATCTACACCATTCATAGCTGCTACATATCCACCGATAGTTTTAGCTACATTGTAGTTAAATACTTCAACTGCAAGAACAGCCATATCATTTCCTTCTGCAGTAGCATCTTCAAGATCTCTAAAGTCACTGGAAATCTGAGAAAGACCTAACACACCGGATTTTTTATTAAGAATTTCCATTACTTCATCAATGGTTTTGTTTTCTTTTTTCATTAAGAATTCAATGATGGTAGGATCAATGCTGCCACTTCTTGTTCCCATAATAAGACCTTCAAGTGGAGTAAGACCCATGCTTGTATCAATGGATTTACCATTTAATACAGCAGATACACTGGATCCGTTACCTAAATGGCAAACGATAACTTTAGAGTTGTTAGGGTCAAGACCAAGAACTTCCACGATTCTTTTAGAAACATAGCTGTGGCTTGTTCCGTGGAAACCATATCTTCTTACTTTGTATTTTTCATAGTATTCATATGGAAGACCATACATGTAAGCTCTTCTTGGCATTGTCTGATGGAAAGCTGTATCAAATACTGCTACCATAGGTACACCAGGAATTAAATTCTGGCAAGCACGAATACCAATTAAGTTAGCAGGATTGTGTAGAGGTGCTAAATCATTGCATTCTTCAACAGCAGCAATCATTTCTTCTGTGATAATTGTAGAACTTGCAAATTTCTCAGCGCCGTGAACAACACGGTGTCCAACTGCTCCAATTTCTTCTAAAGAAGAAATAACGCCAATTTCTTTGTCAGTAAGTGCTTCAAGAACTAAACGGATTGCTGCTTCATGTGTTTCCATATGTGCTTCTTTCACATTTTTAGTTCCACCTGCTGGTGTATGAACAATACGTCCGCCTTCAATTCCGATTCTTTCACATATACCTACTGCTAATGATTGCTCTGATACAGAATCGATTAACTGATACTTAAGAGAAGAACTTCCACAGTTAACTACTAAAATTTTCATTTTTTTACCCATTACATATCATATCTCATTACTATGATACTGCCACAATTAGATGAACGGAAGAAGTTTGATTGTGGCATCCTTTCATATTTTATTTTTCTTCCGACATTTATGTTTATCTAGATAACTCATACCAATCAGAAAGGCGGGCAAAGAGTCTCCCACCTTTAACAGACTATAATAAATCTTATTCTATAGCACCTGCTTGTACAGCAGTTATAGCAATTACACCAACGATATCTTCAGCACTGCAGCCTCTGGATAAATCATTCACTGGCTTAGCAATACCCTGTGTAATAGGACCGTATGCTTCTGCTTTTGCTAATCTTTGAGTTAATTTATAACCGATGTTTCCTGCATCTAAATCAGGGAAAATAAGTACATTTGCTTTACCAGCAATTTCACTGCCAGGTGCTTTACTTGCACCAATGCTTGGTACGATAGCTGCATCTAATTGAAATTCACCATCAATTTTAAACTCTGGGTAAGATTCCTGGGCAATTTTAGTTGCTTCTACAACTTTATCAACATCTCCATGTTTTGCGCTTCCTTTTGTTGAATGAGAAAGCATAGCAACCACAGGTTCTTCTTCCACTAATAACTTAAAGCTTTTTGCTGAACTGCCTGCAATTGCAGCTAATTCTTCCGCATTGGGATTCTGATTTAAACCTGCATCAGAGAAGATAAATGTTCCGTTTGAACCGTATTCACAGTCAGGAACTACCATAATAAAGAATGCTGAAACTAATTTTGTTCCAGGAGCAGTTTTAAGGATTTGAAGAGATGGTCTTAATACATCTGCAGTTGCATGGATTGCGCCGGAAACCATACCATCCGCATCTCCTGCTTTTACCATTGTTACACCAAAAGTTAAATAATCTTTTGTAAGTAATTCTCTTGCACTATCAGGTGTCATTCCCTTGCTCTTACGTAATTCCACCAATAAATCCACGTAAGAATCCAACTTGTCTGTAGTAAGTGGATCTACAATAATTGCTTTTGATAAATCAAAACCTTGAGATGCATTTCTAATATCTGTTTCATTACCAACTAAGATAATATCTGCTATCTCTTCTGCTAATATTGTGGATGCCGCTTCCAATGTTCTTCGGTCACTAGTCTCAGGCAAAACAATAGTTTTTTTGTTAGTTTTTGCCCTTTCCTTAATCACTTCAATAAATCCCACGACAAAAATCTCCTTTCATAATACACCAAATATTCTAAATTTGTAAAATCATTCACCATATGATATCAAAACTCAGATTACATTATAGTCTAAAACATTTTTGGTTACAAGTAATAAAGTATATTAAATTTTATTAATTATTGATGGTAATTTTGTAAACTTTATAGTAGTACTTAGGAACTTTCCAAATTATGTAGTTGATTGTAAATAATATTATATTTGTCACTGATTTCTGAATAAATACGCAAAGGTTCCTCAGTCAATTTGTTAACATTTCGCATTATGTCATCAAAATTATCCGTGACTGTATCAACAACATCTGGGCAAAGCTTCCCCAACTCCTTATCTTTTTTAAGAAGGTTTACTATTTTTTCTTTATGAAAAGAATCTTTATAGCTTCTTTTGCCACATAGTGCGCTGACTATATCAGCAACAGCTAAAATCCTTTGGGGTCTAGTTAAGTCTTCCCCTTTTAGATTCCTATAATACCCAGTTCCATCAATTTTTTCATGATGTCTGATGGCAATTTCTAAGATTTCTTCTTTGATATAATCTTTTAGTATGTATTCACTCATTTTTACATGATTTTTCATGATTACCATTTCTTCCTCTGTTAATTTCCTTGGAGCTTCCAGAATCTGAATTGGTGTCGTTATTTTACCAATATCATGTAAAAGCGCACCATAATGTAGATTTTTAAGATCTGTATCCTTTAAATCCATCAGTCTACCAATCTCATCTGCCACACTTACGGTGGTTATGGTATGCATAACTGTATATTCACTTCTAAAATCAATGGAATAAATCAGCATGCTTAAAAACATTTGTTTCTCTTTTTCTGTATATGTAATTTCTTCAAATACCTGATTCATTTCCTCTAAATATGTTTCATTTTTTATATGAGACAGTATGTTTAACGCTTTATCAGCTTTTTTAAAAAGCTCTATAGCAAAAATGGATACTTTATTATCCGATAAATCGGACAAAAAATCATCTATTTCATTTTCACTAAAATAATTTATATATACATCAATTCGATCGGCAAGATAAAGTAAGGAAGCGAATTCTTTATTTTCTGTATCTATATATTGAAATTTATTGTAATCCAAATGATGATATAATACTAAATCTGCATACTCCTTAAGGGGTGACAAGTATTTTAAAAATAAATATCCATAAACCGAGTGTCTTAGTACATTACGAGTTTCAAACTGTAACATATCATCCAATTCTTCAATCTTATAGGCACCAATGTCATGAAGCATACTGGTTATAGTTGCCTGCAGAATTTTATCTCTAGGATAGGTCCCTTGAAAACTTAGCATTTTGTACATAATATAGCTAACTCTTTCACCGTGGTTAATTAACCTATAATCAATTAAATTCAATGTTTTTCTAACTATATTCATAACATTCCTACTACTTATAACGTCCATACCACACCCGTACTTTCATTTGTATAACTCTTCCAACAAATTAAGACATAATTCTCTATAATATTAACACATCCATTCCTTTATAGCAAGCAAAACAAACAAATACAAAACAAAACAATACAAACAAAAGAATTCCCCAGTTTCAATTGATATTTCAACTGAAATGGGGATTCTTCTGGACGTATTGTAGGATTAGTTACATATTTTTTCTTTGTAGCAATTAGGATGTGAAATAATTAGAACTTTCTAAGATTCTTAACTGATTCTGGTAATTTGGATTGATATCCAAAAAATACACAAGCAGAATTAGCTGTCTTCTTAGCATTGCTCATAGCCACCTTTGATACTACGTCTAACATTTTCTTTTCAATTTGATTCTTCATAAAAAATAACCTCCTTAAATTGTTTATTATTTATTACTTATGGGTTTATTATACAAAATTTAGTATTTATTTGCAATATACTTTGTCTATTCTACATGTTTTTTGTCTATTCTACATGTTTTTTTAAGTTTTCACTGAAATCAACCATTATTTTGGTATTAATCTTTACCTTTTATGTATTTACCTGCAATTGCAATAATCATTTCATATATTATGGCTAAAGATAATATAAAACCAATTTTATCCATATGAAGCATTTTAAATAACAAAGTAAGTATCAGTGCTAAAAGTATTAAAAATCCGCCTTTACTTTTATAATATATTTTTTCAGATTCATCTAAAGGTTTATCCTTAGCTTCTACCGGTATCACTAGAAATAAGAGAAAGCTGCCAACTAAAGCAATGGGTATACTATAATTCATCAGGACAAGAGGTGCAAATGTAACAATTAAAAGTAACGTAAATACTGTTATGCAGGAAACAACATAGCACCTTAAAGGTGTCTTGGCATGAAATCCCCCAGAATACTCACGCAAAGGTATAAAAGCTACTAAGAAAATAATTAATTCTAACAACCTTCCAAAAATTAACCCCATAGCAATATATGAAGCCAAATGAATTAATTTTAGAATTGTGTTTTCAATACCAAACTGATAGATTTCAAAATCCTCTGATTTTATAACTCCAACTGCTATTAATCTGTTTGTCAGACTTTTTGAAGCTTTACCCAACATAGAACCCTCCCCTTTTGTTTATGTGTTAAATTTATTATAACTTTACCTTGTATAATTTCAAGGGGCTTTGTCTATTCTACTTATTTTTTGTCTATTCTACATAGAAAGCATCTAATTTTGTAATATATTACAACATCATATCTCTACCCTGTTTGGATAAAACTATTGTACAGGTAAAAATTTGACCGTCTTTTTCAATATTAAAATCTCCATTATATTTTTTAACTACTTTTGTTACATTAGGAAGACCAATACCACTGTGATTACTTTTCATCTTAATTTTAGTGTCCATGGTTAGGTTTGATCTATTTTCCTTATCCTTTGATTCTTCCATTGTATTTTTAATGTTTATCACCACCAGATTATGAAATGATCCCACCTGGACTTGTATAAAATTATCCCCTCGTTTATCCATACATGCTTCTAAAGCATTATCAAGGAGATTTGCAAAAATAGTCGTTAAATCAATATTATCAATAAAGGACAAATCTGCATCATCTATTTTACAGATAAATTCTATGTTGTTTTGTTCTGCTGCTTTTGACTTATCATTCAGAATAATATTTAACACCCTGTTGCTTGTATATTCATTTAACTTGAAATCCTCTAAAATATTACTAATGGTAACTGCATACTCTACTGCAGTTTCATTTTCACGTTGTTCATATAGTTCTTCTATTGCTCTCATATGCCTTTTAACATCATGTATGATACTCAATGATTCCCTATACTGATTTTCCAAGTTATCATAATATAGATATTGCATTCTGGATTGCTGTATAAACAATTGATTTTCATACACCAATCTATTATTTTCCGATTCATATTCCAGAATATTTAAAAAGTATGTATTTGTCACCACAATACCTGCAATGGTGACCATGACACTGATAATCTCTCCATTTGTATTAATGTTTCTCATAAGTATTGATAAACTATATATATTAACCACGCTAAAAACTGCATATACAAAAGTCATCAGGTACTGCCTGACCGTTAGATTATTTATCTTCTTACTCTTAAAAATTTTAATAATTGCCAGATGACTTAAAAAAACTACAATTACCTGACTGAAGGTCATTTCAAAAAAAGTCTGCATCTTTTCAGTAGTAATGTTTATATCAGAAATCTGATAGATAAAATGTAACAAGGCAATGCCTATGGATTCACAAGCACTCATAAGTATGACAAGAATAATGATATTTACAAATTTTCGTACCAACTTGCCCTCATATAATTTAATGGCTATAATACTTGATAAAACAAGTACTGTAATTAAATTCAGCCATTCATTCTTTAATTCATTTATCCCTGCTAATACAAGAATATAAGCTAATTCTGTA
>DALYNO010000254.1:0-6299 GCA_031975295.1 Anaerocolumna sp.
CCTTCTTTTACTTCTTTGGTCACTTCCATCATAATTTTCATAGACTGACGTACATCATCTCTGTCAATAAATTTGGACTGAAGAACTGTAAACACCTGTTTAATAAAGAATACATTTTTCACTTCTATTTTAGATACTGTAGTAAATGGTCTTATATGAGTCTGAAGTAATATAAGAGCATCAAATAAACCTTGATGATTTCCATAAATAATATAACCGTTGTCTTTTGGTAAATTTTCTAATCCATAACATGAAATAGTTACCCTGCCTCGTTTATTAACACGGGTTGTTAATTGATGAAGAAAGTTATATCTGGTTTCTTCAGGATATTTATCTACATTACAATATTTACTGATTTTATATGTCCAAAAGGGCAATTGAAAGATACTTCTAATTACCATTAATAAAATACGTTCCATAGTTCGTCTCCATGTCCTGAGAATATGTGCCTAGATTCTTAATTTAGATTCCAAACATAGGGGGATCAGTTTATTGTCTTCCACACTTTACTTACCCCTTTATTTAAAATAAGGCAATTGAGAAACAATGTGTAACGAAATAAAGTTTCGCAATTACCTAATATAGATTCCTATATCCCGTCATAAAATAATTGATATATGCCAGGATACTTGAATCTTAACTTAATCACAAGGAATGACTACATTAAATCATAACCTTTTAACATTCTTGCACGGCTTGGATGTCTTAATTTTCTTAAAGCTTTTGCTTCTATCTGACGAATACGTTCGCGAGTTACGTTAAATTCTTTGCCCACTTCTTCTAAGGTTCTGGTTCTTCCGTCCTTTAAACCAAATCTTAAGATAAGAACTCTTTGTTCTCTTTCAGTTAAAGTTTCAAGTAATTTAGAAATTTGGTCTTGCAGTACGGAATAGGACGCTGCATCTTCAGGTCCCATAATGGAATCATCTTTGATAAAGTCACCTAAATGACTATCATCTTCTTCACCAATAGGAGTATCAAGAGAAATCGGATCAGCGGATACCTTAAGTATCTCACGTACCTTTTCAATTGGTAATTTCATTGCATCTGCAATTTCTTGCTCAGAGGGTTCTCTGCCTAAATCCTGTAACAGACTTCTGGATACACGGTATGTCTTATTAATAACCTCAGACATATGTACCGGAATTCGTATGGTACGAGACTGGTCTGCAATGGATCTAGTAATAGCCTGACGAATCCACCAGGTAGCATAGGTACTGAATTTATAACCTTTATTATAATCAAACTTATCAACTGCTTTTATTAGGCCTAAATTACCTTCTTGAATTAAATCCAGGAAAGAAAGACCTCTTCCTACATAACGTTTGGCAATACTTACCACCAACCTTAAGTTAGATTCTGCTAAAACCTTCTTAGCATAATCATCACCTTCTTCAATTTTTTTGGCAAGTTCAATTTCTTCTGCAACAGAGAGAAGTGGATAGCTGCCAATTTCCTTTAGATATAATTTAACAGGATCATCTGACATGGTGCCAACCATAGAGAAATCCTCTAAATCTAATAGAGCTGCTTCTTCATTGTCTTCTAACTCTAAAATTATCTCATCATCTGGTTCGTCCTCATCAGTAGGGTTTAATACTACGATATTGTGTGCTTCTAAATATTCATATATTTTATCGATTTGCCTAACATCCAGGTTCATCTCTTTAAAAAAGTCATTTACTTTACCAACATCAACTACACCTTTGTTATCATTTGCATAGGATAGTAGTTCTTTTAATTTTTCTTCAAAGTTATGTGCTACTTCGCTCATCATATTCCTCCATGGGTCTCATTGCGTATACTACAATAAAAAAAGAAACCATTTACAAAAATAAGTGTCCCTTATGTTTAGTATGATTAATCATGGGACATTTCATGCAAAATATTTAGTAAATAAGTTTCTTGGGACGATATTACCACCGAATATCATTATAGCACAGGCTGTCCGAGATGAAAAGAAGATTTTTTTATTTCGACTAGTTTCGCCAATTGAATAAGGTATTAACGTGAGGATTCATTATCTTTTAATAAGCTATGTTGGGACGTGTTAAAATATCCATGTAATTTTTTCTATATCATGTAAATGGTAGAATTTCATAATTTAAATGAAGGCTGGCTTGAATTTTTACTGTATTTTAGTTGAAAAACCAATAACACTCCTATTTTAGTAAATTGATCTAGTAAAAATGGACCATCTTAAGTAGGTATCATAAAATGACACTTTACAAGCGGACAAGTATATGATATTATCCAGTTATAAACAGTTAGTTTTAAACACAAATATTAACCTAACAATTACATAGTTTTTTCGGTGCTTTCCACCGATAAAGGCAAATTTAGTGAAAACTAAAGACGCAAAGCTATAGGGCCTTCCTAATTTTAGATGGCAGCCAGTTACCGAAAGGGGAGTTTTTTATGTATAATTTTAGCAAAAAAATCAGCTCTCTGCTAATCGTCTTACTAATATTAACATTAGCAATTCCAAATAATGTAAAAGCAGAAGCTGCATCTATCATTGACAAAAGCAGGTTAGATCAAGGCATCATATCCATCAATTACAAGTCAAAGTCTTTAGAGACAAATAAAGTGCAAATAGTAAAAGATGATGTTAAATACTTATATAGTTTAAAGAATAGTAATAATCAATTTTCACTTTCTTTGGGAGATGGAACCTATACTATATATGTATTAAAACTCGTTAGTGGAAATAGCTACAGTGTTATTGCACAAGAAACGGTGGAGTTAAAGTTAAAAAATGAGGAAGCTCCTTTTTTACAATCCATTCAATTAGTTAACTGGAATACCAAAATGGCTGCAGTTAAAAAAGCCAAAGAGTTAACCAAAAAGTCTAAATCAGATTTAGATAAAGTTACTACTATATACAATTATGTAATAAATAATATAACTTATGATAATGCAAAGGCAAAAAACGTAAAAACAGATTACATTCCTATTGTTGACAACGTTTTAGATAGTTCAAAAGGAATTTGCTATGATTATGCTTCTTTAGTTGCAGCAATGTTAAGAAGCGTAGGAGTACCAACTAAATTAGTTATGGGCTATAGTAAATCAGATATAAATATCTATCATGCGTGGAATCAAATATATTTAGCAGATGAGGATAAATGGATTACGATTGATACTACATATGATGCTTCCTCCGAAAGTGCTAAAATGTTAAAAGATGCAAGTAAATATTTGGTATCTAAAATATATTAAAGACTAGAAAATGACTCTTAATTATAGGGTCATTTTTTTGTTTAGGATTAGGTTTTTGACAGGCTCATCTGAATAGGAAAATTTGGAGAATTTTCCTATTCAGTGAAAAGGCCTACCGTGGGGCATGCACATGACGCGCCCATAAAAGATTGTTATATGCGTGACAGTGGGTCAGCCAGGGATTTTGCTTTGCACATTCTTTGTTCTTGTATAACAGTCCTGTCTTGACAAATATATAAGTTAGTCATACATTAATAATTGGATCATATAAATTTGGTTAATAAATAGGAGGTATTTTATGCCATACATTAGTACAAAAACAAATGTTACTATTTCAAAAGATAAAGAGCTTAAAATAAAAGGTGAACTGGGTAAGGCTATAGAAATTTTACCAGGTAAAACAGAAGATTGGCTCATGTTAGCTTTTGAAGATGAGTGTCGTTTGTATTTTCAAGGTGACTCAGATCGAAACATTGCATATGTAGAAGTTAAACTTCTAGGTAAAAGTACAAAAGAAGCATATGAAAAATTGACTTCTGAGATTACTAGAATACTTAATCAAGAACTAGAAATTTCACCTGATTGCATATATGTAAAATATGAAGAAGTAACCTATTGGGGATTTAATGGTCATAATTTTTAGCAGAGCTTAAAACTGTTACAAAAGAGCAATTACAATCCTATCCTATAAGGTAATATGCTGTTTTGTAACAGTAAGTTTAACTAAGCTGGTTCAAACCCAAAATAGTTAAGTAATCCATTGTAAATTGCATAGGCAAAATCATACTGCCGGGTACTTAATTTTTCTGCATCTGATTCATTGGTAATATAGGCAAGTTCGATAAGTACGGATGGCATATTTGTTCTTCTTAACACATATAGGGAAGGATTAATGCGAACACCGTTATTCTTGGTTCCAAGTCTGCTAACGATGGAGAGCAGAATTCGTTCTCCAAGATAGTAAGACTGGCTGTAATTTTCATAAACGTAGCATTCCGTACCGTTTGCACTAGGATTTGGGTTGGCATTACAATGAATACTCAAAAAATAATCTGCGGGCCAAGTATTAGCTAGACGTACTCTTTCTGCAAGACTTGAAGTGTTGCTATAACCTAAGGTTTGCTCAGGTGTAGTTCTTGAAGTACGTGCTTCAAATCGTGGATCAGCATTTAATATATTAGCCAGATAAATACCAACCTGATAGGTTATGTCTTGTTCTCTAAGACCAAAGCCTTCTGCTCCTGCATTGATACCTTCAGGATTGTGTCCCTGATCTATAAAAATTTTAATAGCCAAGTGTAATCTCCTTAAAATCTATTATTATATCATATTCCAGTCTGACGGTAATGTGCATTTTTATATCCTATAAATTAAAATAGGTACCAACCTGTTCCGTTATGGAATATTCATTAAAATAAAGAAAGGAAGCCGTACTAAACATACGGCAATGGAATAATATGAGTGAGACTTATGAAAGTGGGAGTAGTTGCTCTAGCAGCAGCTGCTCAGATTGTAAAGCAAATTGTTCATCAAGAAAAACTTCCAAAGAAGACTTTCTTGTTCCTTTAAATCAGCACAGCAAAGTAAAAAAAGTAATTGGTATTGTAAGTGGTAAAGGAGGGGTAGGTAAGTCCTTTGTAACCTCATTCCTTTCTGTACTTATGAGAAGGAAAGGTTATGAAACAGCCATACTTGATGCTGATATTACCGGACCCTCCATTCCTAAGGCTTTTGGAATACATACCAAAGCAAAAGGGAATGAGTTAGGTATTTTTCCTGAAGTTAGTGATACAGGCATTAAAGTGATGTCTGTTAATCTTCTTTTAGAGACAGAGGATACCCCTGTTATTTGGAGAGGACCTGTGATTGCAGGAACTGTAAAGCAATTTTGGTCTGACGTATTATGGGAAGAGGTTGACTATATGTTCGTAGATATGCCGCCAGGAACAGGTGATGTACCTTTAACTGTATTTCAATCCCTGCCTTTAGCTGGCATTATTATTGTCACCTCTCCTCAAGAGTTGGTATCCATGATCGTATCTAAGGCAGTTAATATGGCTGAGAATATGCAGGTACCAATACTTGGACTGGTTGAAAATTATAGTTATATTCAATGTGGTAATTGTGGAGAAAAAATAAGTGTATTTGGTACCAGCCATATTGATGAAATAGCAGTCAAATATAATCTGCCTGTTCTTGGCCGAGTTCCCATTGATCCGGCTATTGCAGCTGCTGTAGATAGTGAAAAAATAGAACAGTTATCTGGAGAATGGCTAGATTTAGCTGCTGAAACCTTAGAAGAACTTCTTGGTGAGAACAAAAAAAAGTCAGCAGATATTAAAGTGGGTGCTGATTCGTTACAAGGAAGTTCCAGTACAAAAATTGCTATCCCAACAGATGAGTCAGGGAATGTATTTAAACACTTTGGTAAAACAAAAGAATTTATTATTTATGAATTACAGGGTAAAGAATTAGTAAATAAACTTGTTCTTAAAACGGAAGGTGAAGGCCATGAGAGTAAGGTATCTGTATTAAGTGATAACTTGGTAAATGTAGTTATCTGCGGCGGTATAGGTTTTGAAGCCATGGAAGGACTTATGAATAGAGGAATCCTGGTAGTACCAGGTGCAGAAGGTGATGCAGATGTGGTGACGGCTGCTTATTTAGATGAAGCTTTAAGCAGTAACTAAAAGGATCTGTTGCAATATTTATGCAACAGATCGAAAGATAATTATTCTGCGTAATCCGTTTCCAGGAAGGAGGCCCGTTTAACGGAATCCTTCCCGAATCGGTTACGTATGGTATCCAGTGCCTGATCTAATTTCTCTTGTTTTTCATTATGAACCATATCAAATAAATTAAGTTGGGTATAATCTTCACTGCTAAGCTTAGTTGCCCGAATGCCTAAAAGTCTTATAGGTATTCCCTTCCAGAATTCTTTTAATAGTGTCACCGCAATTTCATATATTTTATTTGTGGCATTTGTTGAGGACAGCAAAGTTGTTTGGTGACTGCTTTTATTAAAGTCGCAGTCAGTAATTTCAACAGTTATACAACCTGCCTTCACATCATTTCTT
>DALYNO010000255.1:0-6299 GCA_031975295.1 Anaerocolumna sp.
ACCTGGAGCTGAATTAGGAAAAACCTTAAGTGATTTATTGAATGTGGTTTTAGAAAATCCGGAGCTTAATGATAAGGAATCTTTAAGTAGCCTGGCAAAGGAAATACTTACACCATAATTTAACTTATTATGCAATACGGTTCTACACGTTATCCATAATCATTAGATAACGTGTAGTTTTTTATTTCATAACCAACGGTTGGTTATAGTTACATTATAAAGGTTAGCTTGACAACAAAATTTATCAAAAATCCAAGTTTTCCAGTCATGAATTAAGATGATTTATCATAGGATTAAAAGAGACACCCCTAAGTGGCGTTACAATAGTTTGGGTCAGGAGGCTTTCCTATGGAGGATAGAAATCTAGAACTTTTTAGACAATATAACATAAAAATCTACAATACATACAGAATCAGGGGGGCATTTATATTAGAGACAGATAAGGGACTCAAGCTATTGAAAAGCTTAGAGAACTCTAAAAGTCGAGTTGAATTTGAAAATGCTCTTCTGGATTATCTGACTGTTCAGAATTATCCGTATGTGGTCTTGTATTTAAGAAACAACGATGATGAAATCATTACGGAAGATGGAGCAGGAAATAAATATGTCTTAAAGAACTGGTTCCCAGGAGAAGAGTGTAACCTGCGGAATGAAGGTGATATTTCGTCTGCTGTAGGCAATCTTGCAATGCTTCATACTATGCTTAGAGAAGTACCCCTTACTGAAGAGCAAATCTTGCGTAATTCCTGCCAAGACTTAATAGAAGTATTTGAAAAGCGAAATAGGGAGTTAAAGCGGGTAAGAAGCTATATTAGAGAGAAACGTAAAAAAAACGAATTTGAAATTTGCTATTTAAATTGTTATGAAGATTTTTATGAACAATCCATAGCAGCTACAAAAATATTAAGTGAATCCAACTATCTTACTCTTATGAAAGAAGCAGTAGATCATAAGTATATCTGCCATGGTAATTATACCTATCATAATATTATTATGATTAATACTGCCCAGATCGGATATAGTAATTGGAAACCGGCTTATAATTCGGATTACGTAACAGCAGCAGCTTTTAAAAATAAAGGCAGTTCCAATATGGCCACCACTAACTTTGATAAAGCGTGTGTCGGTGTGCAAATAACAGATTTATATTTATTTATCAGAAAAGTTATGGAGAAAAACGATTGGGATGTGGACCTTGGCAGTATGATTATAAATACCTATACAGATATACTTCCAGTAGATAAAGATGAATTGAAGCTTCTTTATGTGTTGTTACTCTACCCAGAAAAGTTCTGGAAGATAACAAACTTTTATTATAATGGTAAAAAATCCTGGGTGCCACAGAGAAATATACAGAAATTAATTGGAATTCAGGAACAAATGGAAAGAAAGAAAAAATTCATGGAATGCCTGGAGGCTATTATAAATTAGGCCATGAGTAGTCCTTGCTTATTAAATGGGAATAGAATATAATAAAAGTTACTTGTAACTTGGGGGCTTATTGCCCCTATATACCCCATTAAAGTGAGGTCATTTGTGGAAGATAAAATAAATAGAACAAAACAAAAGAAAAGTAAATATAGATTTTCGTTTATATTAATTGGAAGTGTTTTAATTATTATTTCAGTTATGCTTCTAGTCATTGGTGGAGAAGAAAAAGGCAGCAATCCTACAACAGAAGGCAGTAACAACGCCAGCATAAACGAAGATCGTGTAAGAGAAGGTTCTTTTACCGGAGTAATTAAGGATATTGATGAAATTAATCTGAATATTACCATAAGGAATATGGAGGATGGACAAGATTATCTATTGGATTATTCAAACGGAACTAATTTTATGAATAAATATGGAAAGAATTCTGTGGTTCAGAGCATTCCTGTTGGTGAGATTGTAGATGCAACTTATAATAAAGACACTGGAAAATTTACAAAGATAAAAGTATCTGATAAAGCTTTTAACTATCAAGGGATTACCAATTGGCGTATAGATCAAGAAAAGAATGGTTTGGTAATAGCTGAGAGTAATTATAAATACGTTGATAAGCTTGTGGTTTCTGGTAAAGGACAACTTTTAAGATTTGAGGACCTGGATGAAACAGATGAAATTACAATTAAAGGATTTGATAGAGAGATTTATTCCATTATAGTTACCAAAGGTCATGGAACCCTAAGATTTGTAAACTATGACGACTTTATGGGAGGGATTGCTTATATAGGCGCAAGGTATATAGTGCCAGTCATAGAGGATTTATTGGTAACGGTAAGAGAAGGCAACTATGACGTTACCTTGGAAATAGGTGACTTTAAGGGAACTGTACCAATTCTTGCTGTATCTGGAGAAGAGGTACTTGTTGATATGTCAGAATTTAAAAAGCCTGTAGTAGAATCGGGTTTGGTTAAGTTTGTAATAACCCCAGAAGGAGCAGACCTATACATAGATAAATTATTTGTACATTATGATAATGAAGTTTCTGTAGATTATGGAGAGCATGATATTGTAGTCTCTCTTGGTGGTTATAAAACCTATACAGGTACCTTGGAGGTTGCAGAAGCTGAGAAAACTGTTATGATTGATTTGGTAGAGGCTAGTCCCGGCAACAATACCCAGGAAGAAGATACGGATACCAATGGAACCGATGAAAATACGGATAATGAAAATACAGATGATGGCGATAATCAACCTGATGGTTATGAAGAAGTGGAAGCAGGAAATTATATACATGTTGAGTCCCCAGAAGGTGCTTCAGTTTACTTTAATGGTGAATTCAAAGGGACAGCACCAGTTAGTTTTCCTAAACAAATTGGAACACAATATTTAACTTTAATTAAATCCGGATATACCACAAAAACTTATACCGTTGAAATAAAGGACGATAATAAAGATGTCAAATTAAACTTTACCGATATGGTAATACAAAATTAACGAATATAGTACAACTAAGAATAGAAACCTGCATATTTTAGGACTTGAAACATAGAATAAATTAAGGAATTTTATGTGGAGGCTAAGATGAGAAAGGCTAAGTTGCTCTTTCTACTTTTGGGGTCAATATTCATTGGGATTTTGTTTACGGGATGTAAGGCAGAAGATACGGACATAAAAAAAATAAAAGATTTGGAATTTACTGTGGTTGAAGATGCAGATGTACCTGAGCAATTAATGACTATAATTAATGAGAAGAAAAAAGAACCTTTCAAATTATCCTATTCAGATGAAGATTATTTATACATTGTTGTAGGGTACGGTGAACAGCCGACAGGTGGATATAGTATCTCCGTAGATGAGTTGTTTTTAACTTCTAATGCTGTGTATATTGATACAAATCTGATTGGGCCAGGAGAAAATGAATCGGTGACCAATGCAATTACATATCCTTATGTAGTAATTAAAACGGAATTCCAAGATAAGAGAGTAGTGTTTAAGTAAGTAGCGAGAGAAAGGGAAGGGACTGCTGCAAAATTAAGTTAACTGTTTATAAACTTAATTTTGCATCGGACCCTTCTTTTTCTCTGTAAGTGAAGTATCTCTGGGAGAAAAGTTTCTCCCAGAGAAAAGCAAAAAGATACATAAAAAAATCAATAAATATTTTTTTTGGGAATTATGTATAAAAGAATGAATTTAAACCAATAATGTATGTTAATTATTGCCTTCTTATAATTGGAAAATATTCTTAAATGTAAAAATATAACAATGAAAAGTAAAAAAATAAATCAGTGTTTAGTATATTTTTTTCATACAAGTCCATAAAATAAATAAAATTGTCAGATAATTTGTTGACAAGCTTATAAAATAGTGGTATAGTATCATTAGTTAATTTCGATACTTATGTCCTAATATATATAAAATATATTACCCTTAAGGAGGCTGTTATAATGATGAAACAAGCAGATGTTAGCAAGGTTCGCAGGGAAATAATTAATCATGTGGGGAGCAGGGTAAAGATTAAAGCAAACAGAGGAAGAAATAAAATGGATATTACAGAAGGGGTTATAACGGAAACATACCCCAGTATATTTTTAATAAAAATAGACGATGACAGCAGCGATTCCGTAAAAACCATGTCTTTTAGTTATGCAGATGTGCTTACGAAAGATGTGCAGATGATGTTATGTTAATATAAATCATAAAAGGCTTTCCATTCTATACTTGGAAGGTCTTTTTTATTGCAAAAATATTCATAAATAAGGATCTCTCTGAATATGATATGGTATAAGACAAGGAGGGATAATTTTGTGGAACTGATCAAGAAAAATGTTCATATGAATAAATTAAAATGTCAAAGCAGCCTTCAGTTAACTTTAGATGACGATTTTAATGTGACTGATGTAAAACCTGACATTTCTCAAATTATTAAAGAACAAGGTACCATCAGAATTAGCGATGTTAAAATGTCAAATGGGAAATTGGTAGTTAAGGGAGCACTATCATTTAATGTGTTGTATTTAAGTGATGAAGATGCTAAACCTATACATAATATGTCCGGTGAGATTCCTTTTGACGAATTAATTCATTTAGATGAAGCTTGTACCGGGGATGAAGCCATAATTAATTGGGAACTTGAAGACTTGACAACCGGATTAATCAATTCCAGAAAGCTAAGTGTAAAGGCAATTGTTTGCCTTACGGTCCTGGTTGAAGAATTGTATGATGAAGCCACTGCTGTATCAGTAGAGGGAAATGAGGACATTCAATTTAAAAATAAAAGTATCTGTGTTACTGACGTTGCTGTTGACAAAAAAGATACTTACAGGGTGAAAGACCAGATTCATCTTCCTTCAGGAAAAGGTAATATATCTGAAATCCTTTACAATGAAGTAGAACTTAGAAATCCTGAAGTACGTCTTTTGGATAATAAGTTTACCATTAAAGGTGAACTGCTGGTTTTTGTATTGTACGATAGTGAAAGTGACGACAATCCTGTGGAATATTTAGAAACAGAAATACCTTTTAGCGCCACAATAGAATGTAATGGCTGCTCAGAGGATATGATTGATAATATTACATTCCAGATTGCAAACAAAAGTCTTGAAGTAATGCCTGATGCAGATGGAGAAGAACGCATCATTGACGTTGAAGTTGTGATTGAAATGGGTATTAAAATCTATGATGAAGAGGAATTAGAGTTATTAAATGATGTTTATTCCCCTGTAAAAGAATTAGTTCCGGCTATGAAAGAAGCTCATTATGAGAGTCTTTTGGTTAAAAACAATAGTAAAATCCGTGTAAATGATCGAATTAAATTATCTGGTAACCAACCGGAAATTCTTCAAGTGTGCCATGCTACTGGTGACATTAAAGTAGATGAGGTAGAAGTAATTGAAAATGGTCTATCTGTAAATGGCGTATTAGAGGTTCAAATACTTTATATCTGTGCTGATGATAGTAAACCACTAAATTCTGTAAAGGGTGTTATTCCTTTTAATCAAGTAATTGAAGCAAAGGGGATTAAAGGAAGCAGTATTTACCGGGTTAAACCTGGTCTTGAACAATTAAGTGTAATGATGCTTGATAGTGAAGAAATTGAAGTAAAGGCTGGTATTGGCCTTGGAACCATAGTATTTGATAGTATATCAGAACCTATTATTACAGATATTGCTTCTTATGACCTGGATTACGATAAACTCAAAAGAATGCCCAGTATTATCGGTTATATTGTTAAAAACAATGATACTTTGTGGGATATTGCAAAGAAATATTACAGCACTGTGGACAGAATCATGGAATTAAATGATTTGGAGAGTGACGTAGTAAAATCAGGAGATAAATTACTGATTATGAAGCGAATGGATAAGGTGATTTAACGTTATTCTTATTAGTAAAAAGATAGGTAAATACTTAGTGAAGAGTCTTAATGATTTAAGGCTCTTTTTTAATTATCCAGCCGGTCATAATTGGAGTAAAGGGTGGAGTTCTTTAGAACCTCACCCTTTTACTGATAATATAACTGAAATCTTCTTCATTTAGACGCTTATAATACAGTATAAGTATGTATTATTCTGATCAGTTAGCTCATAGAACCATTAGCAGCTTCACTTTTCCACTGTTTAAGCTTTTCCATTGTTGCATCCAGTGTTTTTTGGGATATATCTGGAAGGTCACTACCCCAAGCTTTTGTCGCCTGTTTGAAGCCTTCTTGTACAGCAGCTATCATATCATCGATTTTATCAGGATTTCCTCCAGTTAATGCTTTTGCAAAGGACACTAAACGGTCAGATGTCTGATTAACACCCCAATAACCGTCTTCTGCAATGTCAGCTTGTGCCTGCTGAATGGTCTCTGGGTCTGGGGAAAGATTATCA
>DALYNO010000256.1:0-6291 GCA_031975295.1 Anaerocolumna sp.
CATAAAAAGTATATCAAAAAAATATAAGATACACAAGCTTAAGTTGACGACATTGCATGCACATGACGCGACCATGGAAGCTAGTCACTTGAGTAACAGCGCGTCAGCCAGGGAATGTGCTTTGCACATTCTTAGTTCTTTATAATAATGATATAGCATCATTCTATAAACTATGATCGATTCTCCTTTCATACAGGAATATGATTCATAGATTAGAATTAAGGCTATTATTGCTATACATTGCATACACATACTGAATATTTCTTGCCAGTAGTGTTAAAATGTGATATAAGTAATAGATACCTTTGTTTGAATAATATTTGAAAAAATGGGTATGATAAATAAGCTAACCTCCATATAATGAGTTAACTCAAATAATATATAGATGATTAGGTGGTGATTGGTTGTGCATAGTTTTTTAAGAGCAATAGGATTTAGTAATATTAAGGATAGGTTAGAGTTAGAGCGGTTAGTTGGCATAATCATGGAACAACCGTCAGATAAAAAGGTCTATAATACGCAAAACAATAAGATGTTTGCTGAGATAACCAAAATGTTCTCAAAGCAAATGGGAATCACCTTAAGGGGTGAATATGATGAGAATGGTAAATTTTATATGGAACATTACTTTCCATATTTTAAAAGTTCATATATGAGTACCAAAGAAGAAACTTCAATTATAAAAAGAGTTGATACAGATGCTTATACAGGCATGAGTGATGATGTTAGACTTGGAGTATCTTTAATATTTTATCTGCAAAATGTAGTGGATTTTTTTATGGAAGAAAAAGACGGGAAAAAACTAGATAGAGCTTTTCCTATTTATCTATCTGCGCTATCTATTTCGGGTAAGATTTTGCTGCCTCTTGATAGAGATGAGAAGCAGGAAAAGAATAATAGTGCAGATGTTCAATATCGCAGGCAGTTAATTGCAGAAGCTAAAAAAGGCAATCAAGAGGCTATAGACAGCCTTACAATAGATGATATAGATATGTATGCAATGATATCAAGAAGAGCGAAAGTGGAAGATATATATTCCATCGTAGAATCGTCATTTACGCCTTATGGTTCAGAATCTGATAATTATACTATATTAGGTACCATAACTGATTTAGATAGCCTATTTAACGATATGACAGGGGAAGAGATATATCACCTTTCTGTGTCTTGTAATGACTTAGTATTTCAAATCGTAATCAATAAAGTTGATTTATTAGGTGAACCACAAGTTGGTAGAAGATTCAAAGGTAATGTATGGCTACAGGGGTTTGTTGATTTTAATTCAGACAAATGTATCAATTCATAATAAATTAAGCCAATTTGCTTATGCTATAATTGGCATTTATTTAATTAAGTGTTGACTAATTTAGTATTAAATAGTAGAATAGTAATGCTTGTTATACGTTCTCGTAGCTCAGCAGGATAGAGCGATCGCCTCCTAAGCGATAGGTCGCACGTTCAAATCGTGTCGGGAACGTTAAAAAAACTTGTTTGAATTTTTCAAACAAGTTTTTTTTGTTATTTAAAAGTCTACATAATCTCTTTTGCTGTAACTTCTGCTTCTTCTTTTTCTTTTTTCTGTATATGCATTCTTTCTTCTTCGATAAGGTAATTCAACAAATATAATATAAAGGGTTACAGAAAAGATGATAATACCCAGTATAATACCAATAATTACTTTCTTAAGGCTGCTCTCATCATCGGTGGCTGTACTGGCTATGCCACTATATATTTCAGTCTTGGTAGGAACAGGTATAAAATTATTCACCAGTTCAACTTTAGTATTGTTTTTATTATAGAGGATATCTGCAGAGCCTACATAAGTACCTTTATAGGTATATTTCATAGATCCTATTATATTCTGCCCATCTTTTAAATTATTTACTGGTACCAATTCAATATCCTTTTTGGCGTCTTCAAAAGATACAGAGTTTGGCAGAACTATACTCCCATCAGGACTTATGCTAAGATCAGAAGTTGACATATTAAACATAGGCGTATATTTAGTAAATAGATCAGTGGTACTTTCTTTATTGCCTTTTTCCATATCTGCAATGTTATAGATAGAATAGTTATCAAAACCGTAGTTTAACAGAGCAGAGGTATCTGCATACTCATTGGCAACACTATCGCACCGCATAATAACACTAATCAGTGTCATGCCATTACGTTCTGCAAATGTAACAAGAGTATACTTAGCTTTAGAGGTATAACCGGTTTTACCACCGATAATACCATCAAAATTTATAGAACCTCTAACAAACTTATGATGATTGGCAAGCCATCTGGTTTCTATTTG
This sequence comes from Anaerocolumna sp., assembly GCA_031975295.1. Classification (GTDB taxonomy): domain Bacteria; phylum Bacillota; class Clostridia; order Lachnospirales; family Lachnospiraceae; genus Anaerocolumna. The sequence continues at coordinate 2,300 of DALYNO010000256.1, forward strand.
TTTGTTTGTTGGTGGAATGGAATAGGTTCTGGTACTAGTTATTTTACGAAACTCTTCATTATTAATGGCAGCTCTGGAGATTAGCGCCATATCATAGGCTGTGGTATAATGATTATCATCAGGTAAACCATGGGAATTAACAAAATTTGAATCTAAACAACCAAGCTCTTTTGCTTTCTTATTCATAAGAGCAGTAAAAGATTCAATATTGCCGGATATGTGTTCACCAACAGCATAGGATACTTCATTGGCAGATTCCAACATAATACCATAGAGGCTTTGCTCCATAGTAAGTTTCTCACCGACATCAATTCCTATTCTGCTGGAGTCTAAATCTACGTCATAAACAGCCTTTTTAGAAAAATCCACTACCTCACTCATGGTAGAGTTTTCTATAGCTACCAGAGATGTAAGGATTTTAGTGATACTTGCGGGGTAATGTTTCTCATGAATATTTTTAGCATATAGTATGGTTCCGGTTGAAGCCTCCATAACAATTGCTGCATCAGATTGAACGGCAGGCTTGTTTTTCGTAGTAAGAGCTTCATTAGCTTTGGTAGCTTTTGTTGTAGATTCGGTATTTAAAGTGTTATTGCCAAGAGAAGCTGCACTAACACCAACTTGTCCAATATTAAAAATTAATAAGCAAACGGTACTTATTATGAATAACGATTTTTTCATGATGACTCCTTTAATATTAATATTAGTAGTATGAATCATTTTTTGGATATTATTAATAAAAGTGAAAAATACCCAAAAATGTTAAGAGTATATAATCCCTTTTCAATAATAATATTTCAATAATTATGGTAATAAATTCTATATTTTCGTTAATTATTCAATGGTATATTATAAAAATACAGGGTGTATTTTATAAAAATTTATCTATATGTATGGTAAATGTCTATTATTTGCTAAGGGACATTTTAAATTCGTGTTTTTTTAATTATATTTATAATTATGAATGACAATATTTATATTATAGATTATTTTGTAGGTTGTATCAAGGGAAAAAATAGGATTTTTGAAAGTTTAAGAAATGAAAAAGGAATTCATAATCTTTCTTAATGATTATAAATTCCTTTTATTGAATATAAGTCCTGGATAGTTATTTCTTTTGGCCGTAGTATGCGTTCTTTCCATGTTTTCTTAGATAATGTTTATCCAAAAGTTCTTGTTGCATAGGAGAAATATTACCATTCAAAGAAAGGTTATGCCATGCCATAAAAGCAACTTCTTCTAAAACAACTGCATTATGGACAGCATTTAGAGCATCTTTACCCCAAGTAAAAGGTCCATGGCTGTAAACAACAACCCCCGGCATATCTAATGGGTCTATATTATGATCTTTAAAACGCTCTATTATTACAGTCCCAGTATTTTTTTCATAAGAATCTTTTATTTCTTCTGGTGTCATTTTTCTTGTACAAGGTATTTCACCATAGAAGTAATCAGCATGGGTGGTACCAAGAGCTGGAATACCAATTCCTGATTGAGCAAAAGTGGTTGCCCATCTTGAGTGGGTATGAACAATTCCTTTTATACCTGGGAATGCTTTATACAGTTCTATATGAGTAGCCGTATCTGAAGAAGGATTAAGAGTTCCTTCTATTACGTTACCCTCTAAATCAACTACTACCATATCTTCAGCGGTCATAACATCATATTCAACACCTGAGGGCTTAATTACAACATAACCAGTTTCTTCATCTAATGCAGAAACATTACCCCAGGTAAAGGTAATAAGACCATGTTTAGGTAATAGCATATTGGCTTCAAATACTTGTTTTTTTAAGGATTCTAACATATAATCTCCTGTCTGTGCTAAGTGCACTATTTAAGCTGTTTTAATTATCTTAACTTCCAAGCAATATCCTGGAGGAACAGTAGCTGTTTTAAATCCTGTACTTTTGTGTCCTTTGAAATATGGATATATTCAATTCCCATTATTTCAGCCCAGTCTATCATTTGTGATGCAGTAATAGAATAGGAGAATACTGTATGGTGTGCACCACCTGCTAAGATCCAGCATTCAGCACCAGTTTTTAAATCAGGAAGGGCTTTCCACATTACTCTGGCAACAGGTAAGTTAGGCATGTCAAGAACTGGTTTAACTGCTTCAATATCGTGAATAATTAAACGGAAACGACCACCCATATCAACTAAAGATACAACAATGGCAGCACCTGCTTTGCCTTCAAATACAAGTCTTGCTGGATCGCTTTTACCGCCGATTCCAAGGGGATGAACTTCAATTCTTGGCTTATCAGCTGCTAAGGTAGGGCATACTTCAAGCATATGAGCACCTAAGGATAGTTCATTTCCTTTTGTAAGATCATAAGTGTAATCTTCCATAAAAGCAGTTCCGCCTTCTAAGCCCTCTGCCATTTGTTTCATAATATGAGTTAAAGCAGATACTTTCCAGTCACCTTCTCCACCATAGCCGTAACCAGCTTCCATCAGTCGCTGACTTGCAAGACCAGGAAGTTGATCCATTCCATGCAGGTCTTCAAATGTATTAGTATAGGCTCCATATCCACCTTCAACCATAACTTTTTTAAGAGCAACTTCAACTTTGGCCTGGTAGCGTACAGCATCCATGTTATCAGTAGCGATTTCATATTTTTCTTTGTATTCTGCAATAACAGCATCTATTTCTGCGTCTGTAACAGCATTGATAACTTCAACTAAATCACCAACAGGAGTTGTATTTACTTGCCAACCAAATTTGATTTGAGCTTCAACTTTATCACCTTCAGTAACTGCAACCTGTCTCATGTTATCGCCAAAGCGGATAACTTTAAGGTTTTTACTTACACTTGCACCCACAGCAGCTCTCATCCAGCTACCGATTTTTTCTTTAACATCTTCATCTTCCCAGTAACCAACGACAACCTTTCTAGGCATACGAAGTCTTGTTCCAATAAACCCATGTTCCCTGTCACCATGAGCAGATTGATTTAAATTCATGAAATCCATATCAATTTCATTGTTAGGAATTTCACGGTTATATTGTGTATGAAGATGTAGATAAGGTTTTTCTAATATTGCTAAGCCATTAATCCACATTTTTGATGGAGAGAAGGTATGCATCCAAGTAATAATACCTGCACAGTTTTCAGAATAATTAGCTTCTTTTACCACTTTTGTTATATCATCAGGAGTCGTAACAATAGGCTTAAATATAACGCTGCAAGGAATTTCAGATGCTTCATTCAGACTTTCTGCAATGATTTTTGAATGTTGTGCTACTTTTTTCAGTGTCTCTTCACCATATAAATGCTGAGAGCCAGTTATAAACCAAAACTCGTAGTTTTTCAATTTTGACATAATAATAACCTCCCTAAATATTCGATAATTCTTTTTGTATTTATTTGCTTTGGTGGCTGCTTCTATTCACATAAATGCTATTACTTACTCTGTTCTATTTTAATATTCTTTAGTCTCTTCATAACATCATTAGTACCTCTACCAAAATAATCGTGGAGAATAGAGTATTCTTTATAAAGGCCATCATATACTTTTGCATTTTCATCAATTGGTGTATAAACCACATCTCTTAATTTACCCATTACACTACCAGCAGCAAAAACATCATCATAACCACCCGCTTCAACCCCGGCAGCCACTGCACCAAAGATTGCACTTCCAAGAGCTGGTCCCTGACTGGTACCACCGATTTTAATTGGTACTTTGATAATATCAGCATAGATTTGCATTGCCATAGGGTTCTTTTGAGAAATACCACCGGAGGCATAGAACTCATTTACAGGAACGCCATTTTCATTGAAAGTTTCAATGATTTTTCTTGTGCCATATGCTGTTGCTTCAATTAAAGCACGATACATTTCTTCTGGCTTAGTCTGTAGTGTCATACCAAGCATCATACCAGTTAAATCTACATCAACTAAAACAGAACGGTTACCATTCCACCAATCTAGGGCTAGTAATCCGCTTTCACCTGGTTTAAGGGTTTCAGCCTTTTTCGTTAG
>DALYNO010000257.1:0-6269 GCA_031975295.1 Anaerocolumna sp.
CATTTATATTATTTCTTATTATAATTACTTCTTACTTTAACCACTTTTTTTGTAATTACTTCTTATTTTGTAATTACTTCTTATTTAAACTGTATACATAAGCTAAAACTTCAGCAGTTAACTGATAAAGTTCAGGCGGAATTTCATTTCCTACATCAACATTATAATATAACATTCTTGCCAGTGGCTTATTTTCAACAATTGCCACCTTGTTTTCTTTTGCAATTTCTTTGATTTTTGCAGCTAAATGATCTGCACCTTTGGCAATTAATACAGGTGCCTCCGATGTATCTTTGTCATATTTAATGGCTGCTGCAAAATGAGTTGGATTGGTAATTACAACATCTGCTTTCGGCAGTTCCTGCATCATTCTTCGTTGTGATACTTCACGCATTTTGCTTTTAATTTTCCCCTTAATATGAGGATCGCCTTCTGACTGTTTATACTCGTCTTTTACTTCTTGTTTTGTCATTTTCATATCTTTTTTGAATTTAAATTTTTGATAAATGTAATCAGCAAAACCAAGAATAAGGAACACAATGCTTATATTAATACCCAGATCAATTACAATTTGTCCAGTCAAATAAATGGATTGTACAAGTTCCATATCATAAAATTTAAAAAAGGTAATACTATAATCTTTTAATTTATCATAAGCCAAATAGATGATAACACCAATTTTAATTACTTCTTTTAACAGCTCCATAGCTTTTTCAGCTGAAAAAATTTTCTTGATACCTTTAATAGGGTTAAATTTACTGAACTTTGGCGCTAATGGCTTACCTGTAGGTTCCCATTTCACTTGCATTAAATTAACTACCACAGCAGTCAATAAAGCGGTAAGCAATATGGGAAGAAGTATTCTAATAATGGAGATAATACCTTCATTCAGTAACATCTGGGAGGTATTAACATTGAATTCTTCGCTGGAAACTTTGTCAATATTATGATAGAATTCATAAAAAGATGTCATAAAACTTTTACCAATGGAAGCTACTGCGAATTTTAAAGTTAGAAATAAGGATAATAAAGCTACTGCAGTAACTAAATCAGTACTTTTTGCTACTTGGCCTTCTTTTCTTGCATCAGTAATTTTTTTAGAGGTTGCCTCTTCAGTTTTTTCTCCGCCAGCTCCTTCAGCAAAAAACTGCAGGTTATATTTTAATAATCTCTCCAACTAAAACCTCCAAGTGACTTAATCAGGACAAACCCTCAATGGCAAACTTCATCATCCGCATCATTTCTTCAAATATAAAGTTTGATACTGTAGGCATAAATCTAACTAAAAGGTAAAGAATAACAAAGCCAACCAAAATTTTTAATTGTAGACCAATAACAAACATATTCATTTGTGGTGCAACTTTGGCTAATATTGCCAAAATCGTATTCACAATTAAAGTACTTGAAAAAATGGGTAAAACGATACGAAAACCAATGATAAAAAAATTCTTAATAAAATCAAGCATTAATAAATATAATTTCGGATTGATATTAGCCTCTCCAAGAGGTATTACCTTATACGTATCAATATAAGCAGTAATTAAGTAATGATGGAAATTTGTTACTAGCAAAATAAGTATTACAACATAGGAATATAAATTAGCTGTTATAGTAGATTGCATATTGGATACAGGGTCCAATTGATTGACCATTGATAAACCTATTTCCATGTCTATTAATTGCCCTGCAAAATTCAATATATAATAACATGCATTGGTAAAAAATCCGATAATAATTCCAACCAACGCTTCTTTTATTACCAAACCACCAAATTCGATTACAGTACTATATTGTATATCTGCCGGTATCACTTGAAATAGTATAAATGCAAGTAATAATGAAAATCCAGCTTTTACCCTCTGGGGTACATTTGGTATGCTAAAAAATGGAGCTGTAAATACGAATCCAGTAATCCTCACAAGAATCAATAGAAATACATCAAAATTCTGTAACGTAAATGTCATAGTATCCTGATATAATAGCTGATATTATTCATAAGTTCTACTGTAAAGTCTCTAATTTCTGTCATAATCCATCCACCAATTAGCATGATTACTAGAAATATAGCCAAAAATTTAGGAACAAATGTGAGGGTCTGTTCCTGAATGGATGTGACAGTTTGCAAAATACTTATAACTAGTCCAACTACTAATGAAACAAGTAATATAGGAGCTGACACTTTTATAATAAGCCATAAAGTCTGTCTGGTTATGTCAATAATTATATTCTGATTCATGTTCCGCTCCTATCCGGCATATTACCCATAATTTCATTTCAATATGAATTTAATATGTTTTAACTAATAAAAAGTTTTTACTAAGTTACCTATGATTAAGCTCCAGCCATCTGCAATTACAAAAAGTAATATTTTAAAAGGCATGGAAATAGTAGTTGGCGGAAGCATCATCATACCCATAGACATCAATGCAGATGCAACTACCATATCTATGATAATAAATGGAATATAGATTAAGAAACCTATAATAAATGCGATTCTTAATTCACTTATTATAAAAGCGGGGATAACCACCGTGGTTGGTATCTCCTCCACAGTTTCCATACTCCCGGTATCTAATTGGGCAATATTAACAAACAGTTTTAAGTCCTGAGGTTTTACTTGATCTAACATAAAGGTCTTAAGCGGTGCAATGCCTGCTTCAAGTGCTTGTTCCTGTGTAATTTCACCACGATTTAAAGGCTCTATGGCATCTGTATTAATCTTGGTAAAAATAGGAGACATTATAAAAAAGGTTAAAAATAATGCTAAGCCAATTAATACTTGATTCGGCGGTGTCGTTTGGGTACCTAAAGCAGAACGAACAAAGTGTAATACGATAATTATTCTAGTAAAAGATGTAACCATAATAAGTATGGAAGGTGCTAGAGAAATTAAGGTAAGTACCAGCATAATCTGTAAGGTAGACGAAATACCGCCTTCATTATCCCCAGTATTTAAATTAAACTGAAATGGCCCTATTGAACCACTCAAATTGTCATCATTACTACCCGCTGTGGTATTTCCCGCTGTGGTATTTCCCGCTGTGGTATTTCCCGCTGTGGTATTTCCCTCAGTGTTGTTCCCATTTGTTGTACCATTCGCCATAACTTTTGTAGAAAAGCCAAAGGTCAATACACTGGACACCAAAAAAATACTTAAAAATAAAACAATATGTTTTGTAATTTTCTTTTTTAATTTATTCATGAAAACCAACCTTACTGATGCATTATTCCTGACTGTCTTCATCAGTATTTTTCTCTTTTTGTTTTTTTAGGGCAGTAAGGATAATATCTTTAAAATTACCGTTTGGTGTTACATTTTTTTCAGCAATAAAAATATCATTTTCATTTAATTCTGCCAGAAAATTAACGTTATCTTTAGAAACGGCAATCACAAAATATTTGGTTCCTATTTGAATAAGTTGCAAGTATTTATTCTGTGAAAGTCTATAAGTTTCAAGAACTTTAAAATTGCTATTTTTTGTAACACCATTTTTCACCCCAGCTACAAATCTAGTTGTATAATACGTTACTACAAGTATCAGTATAAATACAATCAATAATCCCATTAACTGTAATACATTACTTTCACCTGAAAGATTAGCTGAAAAAATAGACATTTTAATCGCTCCCGTTACATTCATTTTAACCTACAGCCTTTTTAACCGCCTCTAATACTCTATCAGCCTGAAAAGGTTTTACTATAAAATCTTTAGCACCAGATTGAATAGATTCTATAACCATGGCTTGTTGTCCCATTGCTGAACACATAATTATATTAGCAGATGGATCAGCTGCCTTAATCTTTTTAAGTGCTTGTATCCCATCCATCTCAGGCATAGTAATATCCATCATAACTAAGTCTGGTTTCGTTTCATTATATTTTTCAATTGCTTTGGCACCATTTTCCGCCTCTCCAACAATGGTATATCCATTTTTACTTAAAATATCCTTAATCATCATTCTCATAAATGCAGCATCATCACATATTAAAATACTTTTTGCCATTTTCATTCTCCTATCATATTAATATTCGTAATATTTATTTTACAATTTCAGTTACCCTAATACCAAAGGATTCTTCAATTACTACTACTTCACCCTTAGCAACAAATTTACCATTTACTAAAACATCAACTGGTTCTCCTGCTAACTTATTTAACTCAATAATAGTACCTGGTGAAAAATCTAGAATCTCTTTAATGGATTTACTAGTTCTTCCAAGTTCCACTGTAACTTCCAGAGGAACATCCATAATAAGATTTATATTCTCTGGCTGATTAGCATTATGGGCTCCAGCCGTAAACGGTTGAAATTGCGCCTGTGAAACATTAACATCTTGCACGGGAGGGACTTGGAAATTCATTCCGCCGTACATTCCTCCATTAGCAGGCATATTAGGCATATATGGAGCCTGTCCTTGATACATTTGAGCGCCGGGCATACTACCATACGAATTATTTTGCATATACTGATTATTGTCACCGCTATGAGTAATCTGCTGGGTAGGTGGCTCCACTTTAGATTTTTCAGGGGCTTTCACAATCTCTGGCTCTTTTACAAACTTGTTATAAATATCTTTTGCAAGTTCGAAAGGATATAATTGCATTAATTCACTGTCTACTAAAGATCCAATTTCCATCTTAAAGGATACTTTTACAAATTCTCCTTTTAGAAATGGTGCTATATTAGCAGCATCTATAGATTCATTTAAATCCACCAATGTTGATATAGGAGGACTAATATCTACCCTTTTTTCAAGCATAGCGGATATTGAAGTAGATGCAGAACCCATCATCTGATTCATCGCTTCACTTATGGCACTTAAGTGTAATTCTGACAATTCACCCGTAACGTTAGTGCCATCGCCACCCAGCATAAGATCAGTAATTATTTTTACATCTGATTCCTTTAGAATCAGTATATTATTGCCATCCAAACCTTCTTTGTAATAGATTTGAATAAAAACGCAAGGTCTATCGTAATTAACTGCCAAATCATCCCATGTAGCATATGAAACCACTGGAGTCGTAATCACTACCTTCTGGTTTACTAAAGAAGACAACGTGGTAGCTGCTGTACCCATACTTATATTGGAAACTTCCCCTATTGCATCTTTTTCTTCTTCTGTTAAAGATTCTGTATAAATATTATTTGTTGAACTACTTATATCAGAATTCATCCCACTTAGAAGCGCATTAATCTCTTCTTGAGATAACATACCATCCATATTCTACTTACTCCTCCCTAATAATTGATGAAATTCTTACTGCATAAGCATCTGCTGACGCTCCTGGCAGAGCCTTGAACTTATCAATATTACCTACATAAATATCAAGTTCATCGTCTACTTTTGTATTTAGTTTAATAATATCTCCAACTTGCAGTCCTAAGAAATCATTGACTGAAATTGAACTTTTACCCAAAATGGCTTTTATCGGTATTTTAGCTTTTGAAATTGCCATTTCTATCAGGTCTTGATATGATTTATCATCTTTTACCTGCATGGTGGAGAACCAATATTTCGTATTTAATTTATCTATAACTGTTTCAAGGCAGGAGAAGGGCAGACACACATTCATCATTCCTTCCACATTGCCTATTTTTATATTCATTGTTATAATGGAAATCATTTCACTTGGAGCAATAATCTGAGCAAACTGTGAGTTCGTTTCAATTCGTGTAAGCCTTGGTTCTATATGTATTACTGTTTCCCAGGGTTCACTTAAAAGATTCGTACAAACATTAAAAATTCTTTCTATAATAATCAATTCGATTTCTGTAAATTCTCTTGATTTTTCTAATGGAGCACCACCTCCACCAAGCATCCTGTCAACCATGGCATATCCAAGGTTATCTGCAATTTCTATTATTATATTTCCTTCTAAAGGTGAGAAGTCTACAATTCCTAGCAATACCGGATTGGATAAGGCATTGGTAAACTCTGAATATGCCACTGCTTCAGAATTGATAACTTCAATTTGTACATTTTTTCTAAAATAAGCTGGTAAATTTGTAGAAAGCAATCTCCCATAATGTTCAAATATGATTTCCAAAGTTCTAAGGTGTTCTTTAGAAAATTTTGAAGGTCTGGCAAAATCATAATTTTTAACTAACTTTTCACCATTCTCTTTAAATTCGTCCGCGTCTAATTCCCCACTGCTTAACGCCTTAAGCAGATTGTCAATCTCATTTTGAGATAAGACGTCGCCCATTGACATTACCTCCCGGGTGATTACTCTATACATAATATCATAATTTTCAAACAAAAT
>DALYNO010000258.1:0-6265 GCA_031975295.1 Anaerocolumna sp.
ATTCTTGTTCTAACACCAATTCCCATTGGAGGATGCCACCAATGCTGTACATCCCCCTCTTCGAATTGTCTGCTTGCTGCTATGAGAATCTGATTTCTCAAAGCATCAGGTTCTGTATACAATAAAGCCAGTGCGTCTTGAAGCTGGTCCCTAAATCCATAGGCCCCACCGCATTGATAAAAGGCTGCCCTTGCATTAATTCTGCAAGATATGGTCTGGTATAAAAGCCATCCATTTGCCATAATGTCTATGGCTCTATCATTTGTCTTAACCTGAATGGTTCCTAAAATCTTCTCCCAATATTTTTTTACTCTTTCAAATTCTGTTGTTACCTGTAAAATATTATTGTATTTATGACGAAGCTTTCTTATTTCATCAAAATCACCACTCTGTCCAAGACCAAAAATCACTGTTTTGCATTCTCCCGGTTTAATAGCAACGGAAACCTGTATGGCTCCACAGGGGTCATAACACACACCGGTATGATTGGATAATTTAATATTTAGACCCTTTGGATTTAATATACCACCTTTTAGCCCAAAGAACTCACGTCTGTCACCTGTGTATCCGGTTATCATTTCACTTGAGAATATAAAGGCTTTATGTCTGTTAAAATTATAATTATAAATACTTTTTGCACTTAAGTATTCGTGTTCATTGCTATAATCTGATAAGATATAAGGATTTGTCTGATCTCTTAGAGCACCAAGCACCCATTCCACATAATAGGTAAGACTTAGATACTTTTCTCTGTCAGATGTATTAGTCAGCTTAAGCTCCCATAATTTCACTGGTTCATCCAATGGAGTGAAAACCCTAAGTTCCTGATTAATATGCTCCTCTTCATGATAAAACACGGAATAACCAAAGCCATGTCTTACTCTATAGCCTCCCCGGTCGGACCTGCCAAGAGACATAGGTGTCATAACTCTTCCCGTCACCTCATCTTTTATATAGATTGCTTCTGCCGCTTTATCACTAACAGGATCATTTGACCAGGGTGTTATCTTATTCTCCCTGCTATTACCTGCCCAGGTAAACCCTGCTCCTGTTTCAGATACGAAGAAGCCAAAGTTTTTATTGGCTATTACGTTAATCCAGGGCGCTGGTGTCTTATGATTACCCTCTAACAGTATTTCATATTCTCTGCCCTCTTCTACAAATCCACCAAAGCCATTAAAGAACTCATAATTCGATTCCAAATCCCTAGAGGGACTTCCTGTTGTATTGTTATCTCGTTTGGGTGTATTTATTGATATCATATAAATTCCCTCCTTCCTTAGTAATCTTCCATTTTAATATCTTTCCAATTTTCTTTTACATTTCTAAATATGATACCTGTCTTTTCAGAAAAAACCACTCTAGCCACGGTATAAAGTAAATCCAGTTCCGCTGGTATCATCTGATAAGAATGAATTATGAAAAGACTAGGTTTCTCTCTACTTGCATCATATATTTTAAGGGAACTGGTCATATCATTTAATAAATCTGTTAATTCCTGCAGATATCCATGTTTTGCTTCGCTTAGTATAATTAAATCAACCTTCACACTATTAATTCTAAAATATTCATATGCCTTTAACACATTCTTAATAATTCCAACATCCTCAATGGATTTCACTCTTAAAAGCAGGATTGGATTATCTCCAGATATACCAAACTTCCATAAGAAGCTTTGATTCTGCCAGTTCCTTCTTATATTCTGTATTGGTCCTCTATAATAACTTGAAGGATAAAATATTGGACTGATTAAGTCTTGGAAGGCATTGAGCTGAGGCCTGGTTATATCCAAATATTTCAGCTCTATTTCACTTTGTAATCTAAATTTCTCAAATATATCATCAATTCGGTAAGCAATACTTAGTTCGTTACTAATGCTCACCGCTTCTTCTTTGCTGTCACACACGCCGGTAATAAAGGAAATGCTGGCTGTTTCACCAGCCTTTAAAGAGACATTTACTCTCATACTTATAATTGGGTCGTTACAAAATCCAGTATTATTAGAAAGCGAAATACTATTTACTACTGCATCGGGGTTTTGAAGGGTGTTATTCCTGCCTATGAATTTAAGTCTGTCATTTTCATATTCCACACTTTTGGTTAACTTAATCTGCGGTTTCACCATATGCATAATATAAGGGTTCTCACCATCACTGCCGCCCCGCCTTTTAGATAGAAATATCCCTTGTTCTGTTAAAAACTCGCTTTCAATAAATAACTTATTAAAGGCAGGATGGCTTGATTCAGCAAGATAGCTATCACCGACAACCTCCAGATAACTGGTAATTTCAATCTGCCGCTCTTCCTTTCCGTTGTTTGTAAGCATAACTTTACGAATCTCTAAGTTATGATTTTGAGCTAAACTAATCAATGTGTGGGTTGTTATATCTCCATCTGTTCTCTTAAATTCCACCTGGTGAGGTGAAAACACAGCTTGATATTCATCAGGTTCTGTCTTGGTAGGATTATAGGTTGTACTAAAGTAATTTCCTGTCTTCCTATCCTTAATATAAATATAATTACCTGTATTAGCATAGAGGTCTGCTCTCCACCGATAGAGCATCATATTTCCATAGCTGCTAAAACCATCCCCATCTGAAGTAACCATGAAAGCATATTTATTATTAGATAGATAACCGGCTACGGGCAATCTGGGAGCCACTCTGTTTACATATCTATTACTTAATTTATCTTCCTTGAAGTTGATTTTACCCAGTTTAATGATATATCCTCTTCTGGCGATGGATATAAAATGAGACTGCCGTTTTTCTTCAAGTAATACTTCTGTAGCCTTTACAAAAGATTCTGCATGAAATCTTTTTCTCATAATTCCATCATTTAAAAAGTTGTTAATGGCAACCAGGTTCATACCTTGGTGATGTGCCATATAAGACTTAACAATACAGTAAGGCGCTAAAGTCTGGGCATCAGGGCTATTAAAATCCATGGCTTCATAATATCCATAATCACCCATAGCACCTAGTTCAGCCATTTTTCTAAGATTGGAGAAACAATCAAGGGGCGCATAATCAAGAGCTAAAAGGGTAGCATAGGGAGCTACTACTAAGGAGTTTTTAAGTGCTGGTTGTAGTCTTAGCTGAGGGACACCAAAGGCTTTATACTGATAATTTGAATCCAAATCAAAACGATAATATTGGGATTCTGAAATGCCCCATGGGATTCCCATACGCTTCCCATATTTAATTTGTTGTAAAACAGCTGCTTTGGAGGTCTGTGCAAACACTGATCCTTCATACTCTCTCATAACCAGATTTGGTAAGAGATATTCAAACATTGTACCACTCCAGGAAACAAAACTTGGTAATCCCTTCACCATGGTAAGTGGCCTTCCAAGCTTATACCAATGCTTTAGAGGAACTGCCCCCCGAGCTATAGCTATAAAACTAGTAAGAGAGGATTCAGAGGCCATTAAATCATAGCAACCGGTATCTATATTGCCTGATGCCACATGATACCCTATGTGGAAAAGCATCCTTTTTTCATTATATAGAAAATTAAAATCTACATGGTCAAGAATATGATCTATCGTATTGCAAATAGTTTCTACTCTCCCAATCATTGCTTTTGCCTCTTCATTCCCCTCAAGGGCAAGGTTTTTGATTGATGGTTTATTGGAAAAGCTAATTTCATTTAGCTTATAATTTTCTGCTTCATTTATCATTAATTCCATATTTCGTAACAGTTCTCTTATCCAGGCTGAATTCTCAATTGGTAATTGTTCTCTGTTAATTAAAAAATTTCTTATATTAGAAATATCTTTTACAAATTCACCTATTGTAGCATAATCCTCTTTCAAGGCAATGTCACAGTTGCATAGTTTTATAGAATATCTCATCTCAGCAATAAAACTATCTGTTACTACAGGCGATTCCATTTGTTCTAAAAGTCCACCCTTAAGAGCTATTAAATGCCCTAAAAAGTTCCCGCTATCTACAGTTGAGATATATTCCGGGTTAAGTACTCTAAGGGTTTTTATATGATACCAGTTATATAGATGACCTCTCCATTTAGGAAGTCTATTTACAGTATCCATTAGATTCTCAATAAGTTCAACTGTAGCACCTAATGTCTCATAACCCAAATCCCTTGCAGAAAGTATTGACAGAAACTGAAGTCCCATATTGGTGGGTGATGTCTTATCACTAATTTTTTCTATATAGGCAATCTGATAATTATCCGGACATAACCAGTTGTTTCCCGCATTACCATGATCCTTAAAGAATCTCCAGGTCCTGCGCGCAGTTTCTAACAGCATTTCTTTATCTTCTGTTTGTCCTGGCTGGGCTTCTTCTTTTCTTGGCTGACTTATGTGATAAGCTATCATAAAAGATATACTCCATACAAATATTACTGCTCCAAATAAAATCTTTCCTAATACAGGAAGTTCTTTTGTAAGTAATAAGGCCAAAAGTGCAGCTGCTGGAATTAGCGAGGTCCACATATGTAAAAAGTAACTTCTTTTTGTGTTAACAATAGAAGCATCAACTGTTTCTGATGCATTCCACTTTAAGAGGTTCTTTTCACTAATAAATACTCTGTAAAGTGTTCTAATAATTGCATCTGTTGCCATGTAGGCTCTATATGGAATAAGCATGAATTCTATAAACGCTCTTTCAAACATGGTTATAATTTCTTTCAATAAACTCCTGTAAACAATGGCAAGCATTGGCCTTTTTATCTTTTGGGTAATCATTGCAGCCAATAAGATAACCAGATTAAGTATATCTGAGAAAAATACCAATGGCAGCCATAGATAATAAACAGTTGGTATCAGGCTTAAGTTTAATAGGATAAAGAGTACCTTACTCATAAATACCATGCTGCGCCTTAAATTGTCTGTCATTTTCCACTTGGATATTCCATTCATAGATCTCTTATTTGGTTTTTTTCTTCCTAATAACCAAGGTAGCAGCTGCCAATCTCCTCTGATCCATCTATGCTCTCTCTTTACAAAAGAAAGGATGCTATTTGGAAAGGTATCCATAATGGTTACGCTACTAGAAAATGCAGTTCTAACATAGCAGCTCTCCAGCAGGTCATGGCTTAATATACTGTTCTCAGGTATTTCATTTCCCAGGATATGATGAAAAGCATTAATATCGTATATACCTTTACCTGTATATACCCCCTCCTTAAATATATCCTGATAAATATCAGAGATGACTGCCGAGTAATGAACCAATCCTGCTTCTCCTCCAAAGATTTTTGGAAATTTACTGCTATTCTTAGGAACTATATGGTTCCTTATGGTAGGCTGTATAATGCCATAACCCTCTACCACTTTTTTTCTAATGGGATCAATAACTGGTTGGTTCAGAGGATGATCAATCAAACCTACGAATTTGGCTGCATGGTCTCGAAGGAGATTAGAATCAGCATCTAAAGTAATCACATATTTAAAGGTACCAAGTAAGTGCTCATCACTTAATATGGTTGAAAAACTCGTCTCCTCCTTGTCCTTTCCTCTAAGTAAACTATTAAATTCCTCCAACTTTCCTCTTTTTCGCTCCCAACACATATAACACCCTTCTGACTCATTCCATTTACGGCTCCTGATAAATAAAGAGAATCTTTGACTTTCAAAGGGGTAACGCTCATTAAGTTCATGAGTTCGACTAATAAGTGTACGTCTTAACACTTCATCTTTTGCCATAGTAAGTTCGGGGGAATCTTCAAAATCTGCCAGTATTGCGAAGAATAAATTGGACTGTCTATTGGCCAAATAATGCTTTTCTAATCTGTCAAAATACTCTAGGCATTGCTCCTTTGAATTAACAATGACAGGCATTACCACAAAAGTTCGGGCACTATCAGGAATCTCTTTCAGATAATCCAGAGAAGGAAGTTTCTTAACAGGTAATCTCCTTGTAAATATATGATTGGTTACTTCTAAAGCAATTCCTAACAATAACGGAAGTCCAATGATAAGTAATATTATGTACTTCAATAGGCTATCAACACCACCAACACGCCTCATCATAGCATTGATAAAAATGCTTAGCAGAAACAGGATGGAAAAAGCACTCAAGAAATATAATAACCCTCTGAGATTTTGCTTATGGTATATTTTTTTAGGCAATGGCTTGTCCAAAATTTTAGCTTTCAGTACGCTTTGGCCCTTTTCTAAAAGATAAGCTCCTACATGATGAGAACAATTTAAATCATCTCTTCCCAATCTAGCCAGTTCCAGACAATCCTTTGCTATTTTCTCTTCATCAATTTTATATTTTAATGATAACTTTAC